>NZ_CEXWTU010000010.1:46702-47240 GCF_982758155.1 Marinagarivorans sp.
GGCGCATTGAAAATTCCAACCCTGCAAGCATAGATTAACTCAGAGAAATACAATCTAGATGCTCTTAATGACCCTACGACGACTTTTCCACCACTAAATCGGCCTCAAATTTAGGTGAAAATTCAAGCAATGCTTGCATAGTAATACTTAACTGGCTCTGCGCAGATTCCGCCACGCGCTCACGTAAAGCACCAAACTCCTTGCCCCACAACCCGACGGGTTCAGTCGGCAGGGCCTTAGCTAAATCCGCCACCTTAATCTCCAGCAATACGACTAAGTCCCATAGCGTTAGCTCGGCAAAGCTTCGACACAGCGCATAATCGCCGTTATTCGTTTCGACAATCCAACCCGCTGAAATCAACGCATGACGCAGCGTTTGCCAATGCACGACCCCAATGCCTAGGCTGTAACAATCTTTGTCCGTTACTACAACCCCTTTTTGATGGCGCTTATAGAATAGCGCCAAGCACTCCACGGCTTGCACCAGGTCGGTTTTACGGCCACGAATGTGAACATAATTTCGCTCGGCTAAGGTACG
>NZ_CEXWTU010000010.1:47250-51787 GCF_982758155.1 Marinagarivorans sp.
GTACGGACTAAAATCGCACCCGACAATACAATCGTCCATAGCAGGTTGATCCAGATTAAGAACAAAGGCACGACAGCAAAAGCGCCGTAAATCAGCTCGAAGCTGGTATTAGCCACAAAACGACCAAAAATTCCTTTTACAAATTCAAAACACATGGCCGTCACCAAACCACCGATCAAGGCATACTTCATTGGCACCCGACAGTTAGGTACAGCCGCAAATAGCAATGTGAAAACAAACGACATGATCAATATAGGTAATATTTTGAACAGTAACGGCACCAAGCCAAAAGGATCATAAGCATCAAAAACCAGCTTCAGCGATAGCACATAAGTGCTCATCGCCATGGTCATCCCCAACAGAATTGGCCCGATACTCAATACAGCCCAATAGCGCAGGTACTTAAGCAACCCTCGCCTTGCCTGTGTCACCCCCCAAATAGTATTAAAGTTTTTTTCGATATTTGTCAGCATCAAAAATGCCGTAACAAACAACATACCAATACCGGGTAAGGTTAAATTGCGCGCTTGTGATGAAAAACTGTGTAGATAGGTTTTCACCGACTGGTTAGATTCTGGCAATAGATTGGAAAACAGCGCATTTTGCATCTGCTCAGACACGCCCTCAAAGGCTGGAACAAGGCTAAATACCGAATAAAAAACCATCAGTAAAGGCACTAACGCGAAGAGCGTCATATAGGTTAATGCAGCTGCACTTTTTTGACACCCGGCCGCCTGAAAGTCACGCACCAAGCTAAATATAAAAATTTTGACCCCTACACCCAAATTCTTCCATTGCTGCTTTTGTAGTTTTAACACCCTGGCCCCCTTTGTTAGTAGCCACTCGCTACTTAATTGTTTTGGCATACTGAAAAGCCATTAAAAGCAAACTAATCACCTATAAATGCGGATAAAAAGATATGACCATCAGATTCGAGCGCATGTGACAGATTAATATGCGCTAAAATAGCCAACTCACTCTCAAGCGACGTACATTTTAGTAGTTATGGCTGATTATACGATTTATCACAACCCAAGGTGCTCAAAGTCTCGCCAAACACTGGCATTACTCGAAGAGAATGGTATTGAGCCCGCTGTGGTTCTATATTTGAATGAGCCACCCTCAGCATCAGACCTCAAAGCCATTATCAAAAAGCTTGGGATAACAGCACGCGGCCTGTTACGCGATAAAGAAGCCGACTATAAAGCGCTGGGTCTTAGCAATGCAGATCTAGACGACAGCGCTTTAATTGCTGCAATGGTCAAACACCCAAAGCTTATCGAGCGCCCAATTGTGATAAAAGGCAGCAATGCTGTTTTAGGACGCCCACCCGAAAACGTATTGAGCTTGCTGTAACAGCCCACTCCACCATAATGCTAAACCAGAGAACATGATGACAACGACAGCCATCAAAGTATTAGTGCTGTACTACAGCAGCCAAGGCGCAACAGCCACTTTAGCGAAGCATGTTGCCCGCGGCGTTAATAGCGTTAGCCAAGTAGAGGCCGTAATGCGTACCGTACCGCGCGTGCAGCCTGTCATTGAACAACCCGAAAGCGCCGTACCGGCCAATGGTGCCCCCTACTGTAGCCACGAAGACTTAAGCCAATGCGCAGGACTTGTCATGGGCAGCCCAACGCGCTTCGGTAATATGGCTGCACCCTTAAAATATTTTTGGGACACCACTGCAACGCAATGGCTAAACGGCTGCTTAATAAACAAACCTGCCGGCGTTTTTACTGCCTCGAGTAGCCTACATGGCGGCCAAGAATCGACCCTATTAAGTATGTACTTACCGCTATTACATCACGGTATGGTAATAGCAGGCATTCCCTATAGCGAAGCCTGTATTCACGAAACGCAATCCGGCGGTGGCCCTTATGGTGCCAGTCACCACAGCCATAACGCCAATAACACACATGGCGCCACACAATTAACACCCGAAGAGCAGGCCGCCTGTTTTGCACTAGGTAAGCGCATCGCCCTACTTGCACTGAAGCTCTCGACACCGTTAACCAACAGCGATTAATTTAGGATTATTTGTGTCCAATACCCCTCTTTCACCATCCATCGATCTCGCAGCCACGCAGCTACGCATTTCGTTTTTCGAACGCCGCGCCCTTTACGCCCACTGGGCAACACTGTTTTTTTACTGCGCGCTGCTCACAACCTTCAGCTTGCATCAATGGTTTAGACCAGAAGGCATAAGCTTATTTCAGTGGTCTGTGCAGTGCCTACCTTTATTATTATTTTGGTTTGGCTTACGTATTCGCAGGCGCCGCACATACTCTTGGCTGGGTTTCGTACTCTTTTTATACTTTATAAAAGGCGTCGAAGGCGTTATGGGTTTTAATCCAACATGGTTTGATTGGTGTTTACTGACTTTTAGTACATCACTATTTATTACCAGCACCATGGCCGCACGCTGGCTTTACCTTACAGAAAAAGAACAATACTTATTACACCATGCCACCTACAGCAGCAGTGATGAAGTAACAGAAAGGCTCACCCCTTAGCTAACATCATTACGGCCCTAAAATTTACAGTCTAGTCGCAGGTAGCGCCTGTTGTGACTTCATTTTTGATTAAGGATTCTCATGAGTACACAAGCTCCACGCAAAAATATTTTCGCGCGTATTTGGCATTTTTTTTGGAACGCCATTAGCTGGCTACGCATAGCCATACTAAACATCGTATTTTTAATTGTTTTGGTCGTTGTATTTTCCGCCGTAATGGAATCCGCACCTAAGCCCATAGAGCAAGGCCCGCTGTTTATTGCCCCATCAGGCATGCTCGTTGATCAACTCAGCTATGAACCCCCACTAGCGGCACTTACCGGTGACACTCCCCCCGAAACACACTTACAAAGCTTAATTGAAGCCATTCAATTAGCCGCTACAGATAACCGTGTAACGGGACTAATTATTAAATTAAATGATTTAAATGGCGGCGGCATTAGTAAACTCCAAGAGCTAGGCCAAGCCATTACCCTATTCAAGAAAAGCCAAAAGCCTGTTATTGCCTACGGTAACTTCCTGGATCAACAGCAATATTATTTAGCCAGCTATGCAGACACTATCTACATACATGATATGGGTGGCGTTGCCATCACTGGTTTTGGCTTGTACCGCAATTATTTTAAAGGCTTGATTGATAAACTCGGCATCAATGTTCATGTTTTCAAATCGGGTACCTTTAAAGATTTTGTAGAGCCTTATATCCGAACCGACATGTCAGAACCATCACGCGCACATAATGAAGCTTGGCTAACCTCTCTTTGGGCAACCTACAGCAGCGACGTAGAAGAGCGCCGCGGGTTATCAGTAGGCCAGCTCGACACCTACATTAAAACGCTGCCGCAATTACTGCGCAATGCCGATGGCGACGGTGCCAAGCTCGCTAAAGATTTTAATCTTGTGGATGAAACAGGTTCAAAACAAGCACTCATCGATTATTTAATTGCCCAGTTTGGCCGCAGTAAACACGACAGCAACATGTTCAACCACATCAACCCCATCAGTTACCAGCAAGAAATAGCACTGAATAAATTTCAGCAGCAAGGCAATATTGGTTTAATCGTGGCCGCTGGCACCATTATGGATGGCGAGCAACCTGAGGGCAGTATTGGCGGCGATACCTTATCGCAACTTATTCGCAAAGCCCGTAATGATGAAAGTCTAAAAGCCATAGTCATCCGTGTTGATAGCGGCGGCGGTAGCGCTTTTGCTTCAGAACTTATTCGCCAAGAAATAACCGAAACGCGCGCCGCCGGTAAGCCCGTCTTCATATCGATGGGCAGTATGGCCGCTTCAGGAGGTTATTGGCTGGCCGCAGGCGCCGATCAAATATGGGCAACACCCACAACAATCACAGGCTCGATAGGTGTTTTTAGCATTATTCCAACCTTTGAAACCACACTCGACAAAATAGGCGTGACTTCAGACGGTATCGCCACCAGCGAGCTCGCAGGCCTATTCCACCTAGATCGCCCCATGAGCGAACAAGCAAAAACGGTTTTCCAAATGGGGGTTGAGTCTGTTTATAGCAAGTTTTTAACCATCGCCGCCGACGCCCGCAATAGCACCGTAGAAGAGATTCAAAAAGTTGCCGAAGGACGCGTATGGTTGGGCGCACAGGCAATGGAACACAACTTAGTTGATCATCTAGGCTCTTTAGACGATACGATTAATGCATTAGCGCAGCATGTCAATATCGAGAATCCCATCATCACACTGGTGGAGCGCGACCTAACTCCCGTTGAAGAAATATTGAAAAACATTAGCCTGAATACTCACGCTGTTATCCCTACACTAGGAAGCCAGAATCCAGCCAATGCGTTGATCAATAATATTGCGTACCACGTTAATCAGTCGCCGCTGACTCAACTACTCGCAGAACAGAGTCAAAATTTATCGCAACCTAAAATCTACGCATTATGCGCAGATTGTTTATCTCAACCCTAAATACTGAAAGCCTCTGCGCTTTAGGGACGAGGCAATAATAGTTTATCCAATTAGGCGAAGAGGGCCTGCAGGGA
>NZ_CEXWTU010000011.1:0-23178 GCF_982758155.1 Marinagarivorans sp.
TTTGATTGAAAGAACTGTTCCTATTCCGAGATCAGATTGAATATCGATCACACCATTGAGTTTTGAAATGCTGGTTTTCACAACATCCATACCAACACCACGACCTGAAATATCAGAGATCTCTTGTTTCATTGAAAAACCAGGAGCGAAAATAAGCGCATAGCTTTCAGAGTCGGTTAAACGAGATGCTGATTCCTCATCCATCATGCCTTTTTCGACAGCTTTTTGACGCAAGACATTGGCATCCATTCCTGCACCATCATCTGAGATGGTTAGTAGGATATGGTCACCTTCTTGTGCTGCACCTAAAACTACATGTCCTTGGCGCGGTTTTCCCGCTGCCTCACGGACATCAGGCATTTCAATACCATGGTCTACAGCATTTCGAAGCATATGCTCTAGCGGTGCAACCATGTGCTCAAGTACTGAGCGATCCATTTCGCCTTCAACATTATCAAGCTCGAAACTGACCTGTTTATTCAATTCGCTAGCCACTTGGCGAACGATTCGGCGCAATCGAGGTACCATTCGCGAGAACGGCACCATACGCGCACGCATTAAGCCTTCTTGTAACGACGAATTGATGCGCTGCTGCTGTAAAAGAATAGATTCGGTGTCTTTAACCTTATCGCTTAATGTCCGCTTTAAATCCACCAGATCAGAAGCTGACTCTGTGAGCGATCGAGACAATTGCTGTAACTGCGAATAGCGATCCATTTCCAATGGATCAAACTCTTCGTTGTCGGCTAACTGCTCTTGGCGGAAAACGATTTGCGCTTCGGTTTCCATATCTAAACGACGCAGCTGTTCTTGCAGACGGCTTAAGGTAGTGTCGATCTCGCCAATTGCCGAGCCGAAATCACTGACTTGCTGCTCTAATCGGCCACGGCTAATTGAGGTTTCACCCGCTAAGTTAACGAGCTCTTCCAATAACTCAGAAGATATTTTAACCACTTCTTGTGAGCCCGACTTTTTCGCACTAGCCGCTATACTTTTGGCTTCTTCCAGTACTGGCGACGGCGGCATTGCAAAGTCAGGGTTAAGCTGCTCTTGCGAATCAAGCACCGCAGGCACGGTGCTATCCAAAGAAGTAACAGGCTGTACTGGCCGCTCAACGGCAACAGCTTCTGTCGCTTGAGGCTGAACTACGGATTCAACAGTTTTCGGCTCATCTTTAACGGGTTCGCCCGCCAAGCGCGCTTTAACGCCTTTAACACCCTTCAGCACTAGATCTTGATATTGATGTACTGACGAAAAGAAATTAGGCGTATTGTCAGGGCTGACACTATTGATTAAATAGGCTTCATACTCATGCGTTAATTCACCCAAAACCGTTAAACCCGATAAGCGCGCACCACCTTTTAATGTGTGCAAAGCTCGTGTCATTTCTTCAGGCGCTTCCTTACTGGCCCAATCGGACTCCCAGGAGTGAATAGCCTCTTCAAGTTCCTCAATCAATTCATCGGCTTCTTCCACAAAAATCTCAATGATTTCCTCGTCAAAATCATCAACATTAATCTGCGATGGATCACCACCCACAAAGATGGAATCCTCATCGACATCCTCAACAATCGGCTCATAAGCCATGGAGGATTCTGTCGACACGCTATCCTCTAACGAGCTCGACAGCTCTTCAATCGCGTGCTCATCAACAGCTTCAGTGCTGGCCGGTAAAGGCTCAGGATCAGTAGAAACCTCTCCAGCAAATGCATCTAGGCTCTCAGCTTCAAAGAGATCCGTGGCATCCATTTCAAAGCCAAAATCCTCGGACTCAGGGGGCTCAACAGGCTCTACACCCGCATCAGTGAACGATAAGTCTAGAGCGTCGTCATCTTCACTATGACCGGTGATGCTCTCAATTTCGATATCATCAATACTTTCAACATCGTCAGTGAGACTTTCTTCATTGAGCGCATCATCAGCTTCATCAGCAATACGATCTTGGCTATTAGTAGTGTCTTCAAATTCAGCCGACAAGGGCGGCATTTCAATAGCTGGAGCCAAATAATCATCCAACACCTGCTGCAACTGATGACTCGGTAGCGGCAAGGTCTGCGCTGCGGCTACCGCATCGACCATATCAAGCAGAGCGTTGTGGGCAAGACGGAAAGTATCGAACACACCATTATCCGGGGCCAAATGATCCAATGTCGCTGCATATAAATCATGTAACTCGCCGCTCAATCTTTCCATCGGAGGGAAATTAGCTTGCTCGGCACCCGTTTCAAGCGTTTTTAGCTCTGCCATCATGGCAGGCAACTCACTGGTATGGCCTAAATCAGCTTGCCAGCGATCTAACACCTCATCAGCATCCAGTAATAGGCTGATCTCTTCAGCCATAAAAATAGCCAGCATTCTTGGATCAACAGGGTGCGCAACATCGATACCTTTAGCTTCACTCGCATGAATGAGGTGACCTATGTGGACATCTTTAAGCTCAGCAACGCGGGCAACAAATTGCTCTAACTTAGGAAGCACTGCTTGCTCATTGCGTTCAACGTATTCTAAGCCTTCGCGAAGGTACTCTACGGCATCTTTAATAAGCTGCAAAATATCAGCATCGATAGAAACCTGATAACTGCGCAACTCTTTCATGAATAATTCAAGTGGTGACGCCATCAGCGCGATAGCTGTAACCCCCGCCATATGCGCGCTACCTTTAAGCGTATGCAATGCACGCTGAAGGCTATCTGTTGGTGTTGTAAATATTGGCGCAGCAGAGTCCATGTCGGCAATGAACTCTTCAACAGCCGTAAGATGCGTTTGCGCCTCAGAAGCAAACAACTCCCACAAGATTTTTTCTTCTGCGGCAGCTTCAGCTACGGATAAGTCATCGTCGTCTAATACCAGCGACGCTGTTAAGGCTTCTGCCTCATCACCGCCAATAACCTCATCGGTACGTTCGTCGTCAATTGTCTGCGATCCATCAGCCAACAAACCTACAGGTGTTTCACCGGCACTAAGTTGATTCCCCCACTGTTCATATGTTTGAGCAAGCGCTTGCTGCGACGAAATAACGCGCTGTTCAAAAGCAGTGACTAATGTAGGTAATAAATCATAAACCCGAGAAACGAAGTCTTTCTGGACCGGCGCGACAGGTAATATTTGATCAATAATGTGATTCAATAAATTTTCGACCGACCAAGCCAGCTCACTGATATCACTGGCTTTCACCATACGACCACTACCCTTGAGCGTATGAAATCCTCGGCGAGCCGTTGTGATTGCATCGCCAGATACGCTATCGCCCTGCCACTGAGGCAAAACCTCAGATAAGGTTTCTATGACTTCACGCGCTTCTTCAACAAATATTTCAGCAATGTCCTCGTCAACATCAGGGTCAAGTGTAAAGGGGATTGACCCTAACGCTTGTCGCGCTTCAACAGGTTGCGCGGTCGGCGTTTCATCAAGTACAGCGGAGCTTTCATCACCGAGCTCGCTATCATCACTGGCTTCTGTCAATAACGGCTCTACCGGTAACTCGCCACCAATATTCGATGTAGAACCGGCTTCAGCTGAAGTAATATCAATATCACTTGATACCTCCTCCGCATCAGGCACATTACAGCCGAGTTCGCGCAATGCCTCTTCCGCCAACTCTAAAAAGCTATCAACATCGTCTGTGAAATCGCCGATTAAACGATCTAAATAGTAATCCACACCTTCAATAGCATTAGCCAAG
The DNA here is from genome assembly GCF_982758155.1 of Marinagarivorans sp. Classification (NCBI taxonomy): domain Bacteria; kingdom Pseudomonadati; phylum Pseudomonadota; class Gammaproteobacteria; order Cellvibrionales; family Cellvibrionaceae; genus Marinagarivorans; species Marinagarivorans sp. Next base: position 3,683 of record NZ_CEXWTU010000011.1, read on the forward strand.
GCCGTTAAAGTATCAGCGGTTGGTCTTGCATCGTCGGCAATAAATTGTTGTTGGATATATTGCCCGCAAATATCGACAATCATCGCCGCACGTACAAGCGGGATCATTGTTAAGCCGCCGCGTACATCGCGAATCAGCCCTTCAGCACAACCTAATGCGGATTTATCCCACTGCGATGAATAAAATTCAACAATGGCTTCTTTTAACTTTTCTAAGCCAATGCGACTTTGCTCAAGAACAGCAATTTTAGCCTCATCAATTTCGACATCACGCTCATTAAGATCATTGATATTGGCTTTATTGGCACCTTTCGCAATGGCGTCTAAGCGATGTTCAATAATGACAAGTTCATTAGCAACATCGGTCAGCTCTTCAACATCCATTTCAGTAGATTTACAGGCATGCGCTAAACGGTCGTGCTGCGCATTGGTCGCATGCCGTAGCTCAGCAACACCTAATACAGCCAAAGTATCGGCGACACGCTTAACAACGGGCAAGGAAGCCTCTAAGTCTGAGGTGGCGCCGCCTTCAACAACAACATGATTAAGAATTTGCTTTACCGTTTTCATTTCTTCTCGTAAAGCAACAACGACCGAGCGAATGGTATCCGGCTCAGGAGCAGAGATCATATTTTTATGGAAATCACGCCCTTCTACAGCGCCTTCGAATAAGGCGTTATCTAAAGCGTAAGCATTTTTAACCGCGCGAATACGCTCAGTAACATCGCCAGAACGTGCAATGTAATACAGGATATTCCGAGCCAGCGACTCGTCGATTACATTATCAAAGCCCCTTGGGGCCTGTTCGTATAATGTTTTTATTTCTTTCGCTAAACGACGAAGAATCCCTTTAACAGCAACGCTAAGCTCAATTTCGTCTTCAACGAGACTATCAACCAAAGCGCCAGAAATTAACCACAAATTACCTTGAATAGTACCAGCCGAAGTGTTTTCTAAACGCGTAAAAACTTTACTAACGTAAACAAGATTTTCATCAATTTTAATGCCACGTAAAACACTCGCAGCAGCATATTGATACATCTCAAAAAGTTTTTTGAGAACCTCTTTAAGCTTCTGTTCACTTTTTAATAATGGGTGTCTATTACCCACAATAGCTTCAAGTGATACGAGATCCGGTGTGAATAGATTAGTTTCACTAAGGTAAGGTTCTTTTCGAGCAGCGCGAAGGTCATTCAGTAACGGAAGAACAATACCGGGGTGATCATCTTGAATTCGCTTTACGTGATCAAGATAAATAGGCAGCTGCAACAAAGAGCGCATCAGAACTTCTAATGACTCAGATTCGTTAACAACTGTTTTATTGATAATAGCCTGAGCGAGGTGCTCCATCTCCTCTGCAAATAAAGATGCGCCATGGAACTCCACCATTTTGAGCGAGCCCAAAACTTGATGTATATGCGTAAGGCAAAAGCGGATACGCGTGATGTCACGAGTATCTTCAGCATAGGCTTCAAGAGCTTGACGAGCTTCATTGAGTGCGTCGCCAATCTCACCTATTACCCATTCAAGGGCTGCGTAGTTACGTTTTTCTCCCATTGGGGGTCCCATTCTTATATGTGCACGTAGGCTTGTACTTCTTCTGTGGAAATACGCTTCATTTTCGGGTGAGACCAGTCTACAACTTCCCCAAGTCCGATCACCAGAATACCGCCCGGCTTTAAGCGTTCCACAAAGGCGTTCATTATATTTTCACGCAGCCATCGTTTGAAATAAATCAATAAGTTCTGGCAGTAAATAGCGTCTACTTTAACAACGGGCATTTCGCTGATATTCAGCACATTACCCTGATTAAAACAAATGCGATCGCGCAAGCTAGAAACTACTTGGTATTTACCATCATCCAGCGTTGTAAAATAACGCTGCCGGTAATTTTGATCTAAACGCTCTAATTTACGCTCATTGTATATTCCAGTTCGTGCAAGCGATAAAGCCGCGCGACTGATATCGGTAGCTGTAATACCGTAAAGTGGATCTTTATTAACCCACTTGTATGCATCATTCAGCACCATTGCTATCGAATAAGGCTCTTCACCCGACGAGCAACCAACACTCCATAACTCAAAACTTTCCGAATCGTCGCTATCGACTAAACGCTTCGCTAAGTGCTGGACTACCATATCGATCGATTCTTTATGGCGAAAGAAACTCGTTTCCTTCACCACAAGCCTGTCAATCAAGCGCGTCCATTCGAGCATGCCAGATATACCATCCAGCACAAAATCGAGATAGGTTGAATAGCTGTCAAAATCCAGCTCGCGCATGCGCATTGCAACCTGCGTCTGCAAGAATACGCGCTGCTGATCACCCATATAGATGCCAGCTCGCTCTTCAAGCAATTTCCCCCAGCGCTCGAACTCAATATCATTGAGTTCAGGCAGAGATTGTAGTGACCAAACCATAGTCTTCGCTACTTGTGTTAGACACGAGGCTCAGCCGAATCATTCTGCCCTTCATCGGCAGTATATGAATCACCTGTTTCGTCTAATTGATTATGTTCGTCACTTTCTAAAGAAAGTTCGCTAAGGTCGTGAGAAATCGCTGCATTGGCCGACGGCATGGCCGCAGCCAATGACTGCATTTCATTTGCCATTTCTTCGGGCAATTTAAAGCCAGCTACAGATTGATGTAATTCAATCGCCATTTGGGCTAATCGACCAATAGCTTCTGCCGTTGCAGATGTACCCGCAGATGTTTGCGAAGTAAATTCTTGAATCACGTTCATCGTATTTGAAATGTGGCCCGCAGACGTTGACTGCTGACGCGCCGCATTCGAGATGTTTTGAATCAATTCCGCCAAGCTGGCAGATACTGATTCAATTTCTTCTAGAGCAACACCGGCATCTTGAGCCAAGCGAGCTCCGCGCACCACTTCCGCCGTTGTTTGCTCCATCGAGTTGACCGCAGCTGTAGTATCGCTTTGAATGGTTTTCACCAAGGCTTCGATCTGTTTTGTTGCCGTTGCAGAACGCTCAGCAAGGCGCTGTACTTCATCCGCAACAACCGCAAAGCCTCGACCAGCGTCACCAGCCATCGATGCCTGAATAGCAGCGTTAAGTGCCAAAATATTTGTCTGATCCGCAATATCGTTAATCAAGCTAACGATGTCACCAATTTCCTGCGATGATTCACCCAAACGTTTAATTCGTTTTGCCGTATCTTGAATCTGCTCACGAATAGTATCCATACCATTAATCGTGTTTTGAACCACCTTGGCGCCGTTAAAAGCAATCGATACCGCTCGTTCAGCAACTCGGGCAGACTCTGCGGCGTTAGCCGATACTTGGTCAATCGTAACCGCCATTTCATTAACGGCGGCCGATGCACCTGCAATTTCTTGCGCTTGGTGCTCAGAGGCTCGCGCTAAGTGAAGTGCTGTTTGCTTGGTTTCTTCAGAAGCTGCCGATACATTCGCAGAGGTATCATTAATTCGAGAGACAAGTACACGTAATTGGTCAATGGTGTAGTTTATCGAATCAGCAATTGCTCCCGTAAAATCTTCGGTTACCGTGGCTGTCGTTGTTAAGTCACCATCAGCCAAATCGGCCAACTCATCCAGTAAGCGCAAAATAGCACTTTGGTTTCGCTCGTTTGTTTCAGCTTGTTCTTGCAATCGACGTTTAGTGGCTAAGTTCAAAACCCAAACAATGGCAATTAGACAAAGTACCGCACCGGCAATCGCCGCAATTAAGAAATTACTGTTAACTTTACGCTCGCCGGGAAGGTTATTAATACCGTCCGACAAGTCACCTAAGCGCTTAAGTAAAAATGGGCTGCCGTCAATAATAGCGTTGGCAGCTTGGCGAGCACTAAATAAGTCAGGAGACTTTTCATAAATATCACTGACAGAGCCACTTACAAAAGCAAATAAACGAGTAATTTGATCAAGACTTTCAACTGCGTCTGGGTCGGTTACTTTTGCCATGCCCATGGCAACGTCACCCTTTTTCATCGCTTCAAGTACATTACCAAAGCGGCTCGCATCGCGGTTAAATTCATCAGCAGCACGAGTCGCATCTAAACCACCGCGTAGCATTTTATCGACGTTTCGGCCAATGCGCTCTGCAAACCAGCTTTGGCGCTGCGCAACAGAGATCTGCTCAGCCGGGGCTCCGTTTTCGAGCAGAATTTCTACAATGGTATCGTGTTCTTGCTGTAGCTCTGGTAGCGCTTCGTTTAGCGTTGTCGCCACATCATGCATGAGGATAATTGAGTCTTGGTTATCTGTAATAACCCCTGCATTATCTTTGATCTTTTTCCACGCTGAGTCATAGGTACTAATTTCCTCAGATAGAACAGCGCGCGTTTGGCCATCAGTCGACTGGATTTTGCTCCAGGTCTGATCCATATCCGCAACGACTCTTTCAAGCTTTTCAAATGCTTGTTTGTTACCCGCTGTGGCATCACGCGATAACGAAGTTAACTGATAGGAAGCTGCACGCAAATCGGCAACCATCTGTTTATAGACCTGATCCTGTGAAGAATCTTCTCGCAATCGATAATCGATCACACCAGTTAACACACCGAAACCTAGCAACATCAAAACTAAAATTGCCAGGAAACGATTGGTTCTAATTCGTGACCAAAGGCCGTCCGAATCATTTTTCATAGGATGCTCCCTAATGGATCAAATTTTCTGCTTTTGGACTAGCAAATATTCATTATTATTTTACTCAACGAATAGTAGACGCTGAGCGTTGCAACAAACCAAAGAATTATGAACAGAACCCTGCCCGATAAAACGTTAAGCCGATGCGGCATTCATAAATTTGGAGAAATTGGCAATCGCATACATATCAAACAGCGCCCAGGAAACACCCGATGCATCAACATAGCCCCCTTTAACAAAAGGCGCTACGGCATCAGGCACATCATCCACATGCTCGGTATAAAGATCACGCGTAAAATGCTGCATACCATAGGCTTGATCAACAACCAGACCGCTGTACAGCTGGTCCGTATCAATCACTAACGCGCGCTGTTGACGTCGCTGGCCCAGCGATATACCGCCAAAAAAAACAGCCATATCGAACAAAGGCAGTAAGCGCCCACGTACATTGGCTAACCCCATAACCCATGGCTGCACACCCGGCAACCGAGTAGACGGTGGAATTTCAAGCATTTCGGCGATTTGCCCCATTGGAGCAATAAAGCGTCGGCCCAGCAAGGAAAACCCAATACCGCTTTGTCGAGGCGTTTCATCGCCTTCGGCCGGTATGGGCAAAGAATTTGTCCGTGTTTTTGCCGCTAAATCGACAAGCGCCTGAAACCCCTCATTGGAGCTCATAGCTGCCCCAACGATGATATTATTTTAAGCAATTGAGGCTCATCTACAGGTTTTGTAAGATAAGCTTTTGCACCCTGGCGCATACCCCACACTCGATCGGTTTCTTGATCTTTTGTGGTGACAATAATAATAGGTATATGTGAAGTTTCGGGTGCCTTACTCAGTTGTCGCGTTGCTTGAAACCCATTAAGGCCAGGCATTACAACATCCATCAACACCAGATCGGGTCTCTCGACCTTCGCCTTGGCAACACCATCTGCACCGGACGATGCAGAGCTCACCACATAACCATGCTTTTCCAGCATGCTCGTCAATTTGTACGTCTCTGTCGGAGAGTCGTCAACAATTAATACTTTAGCCATGTATCCCCCAATATACCCAGGCTAGATCCTACGTTTGCTACGCCAAACAGCACTTAGCTGGCTTGCGCAACCTTAACGTGCGCTTCTATAGCACCAAGGAGCTCGCCTTTACTGAATGGTTTAGTTAGGTATTGATCAGAGCCCACAATGCGCCCTTTTGCTTTATCGAAAAGACCATCTTTACTGGACAGCATAATGACCGGTGTCGAACGGAATTCACTGTTATTTTTAATCAACGCGCATGTTTGATAACCGTCTAAGCGCGGCATCATAATATCCACAAAAATAATATCTGGACGGGAGTCAGCTATCTTAGCCAATGCATCAAAACCGTCAGTCGCGGTTATGACTTCGCAGCCAACCTTGTTTAACAAAGTCTCAGCCGTTCGACGAATCGTTTTACTATCGTCGATGACCATAACTTTTAGATTTTCGAGGTTCACATCCATAGACAGACCCTAGTAGTTATAAGTTATTGAAAGTTGCCGTTACAGGGATCACCCTGTTTCTTTGGTCGCATCCAGCGGGAGTATCTTTTAACATAGAAACTGGCCTTACGCCAACTCTTGACTACCACAGGCACGCCATATAGAGCAGTGGTTAGCAAAGGCCTAACAACATCGTAACGCGTAAAAGCTGAGCTTTTACGCCACACCATTTATAATCGCTCAACTGAATGAAAAGCGCCAATTAATAGCACGTTTATTTTGGCATAACTTGCACATGTAGCCATTGTATTCAATATATGGCCCCACAAATGAGTTTAGCTATGAACAAGCTTATGATTTTTGTCATGGACCCCATTACAAATATTAATGTGAAAAAAGATTCCACCCTAGCAATTGCCCAAGCCGCCCAAGCCGCTGGCTGGCCGCTGGCCTACGCAGAGCTGAGCGATTTATTTATAGAAAACGGCACTGCTTTTACAGACATCCAAAAATTAACCGTTTTTGATGACCCACAGCACTGGTTTGAGCTTGGCGAGAGGGAGACGCTCGAGCTTAATAGCAACCACGTCTTGATGATGCGTAAAGACCCGCCCTTTGATAGTCCTTTTCTATACGCGACTCATATACTTCAAAGAGCCGCCAGCGCGGGCTCGCTCGTCGTCAACAATCCGCAAGGCTTACGCGATTGCAACGAAAAACTCTTTGCCACTGAATTCCCAGATTGCTGCCCTCCGCTTCTCGTCAGCAACAACATGGCAAAACTGCGTGCCTTTCATCAAAAACACAACGACGCCATTTTCAAACCCCTGGACGGCATGGGCGGTAGCGGGATTTTTCGCTGCAAGCCAGGTGATAGCAATCTCGCTTCCATTATTGAGGTACTGACCAACAACGGCGTCGACTACATAATGGCGCAAAAATTTATTCCCGCCATCGATGCAGGCGATAAACGCATATTGATGATCAACGGTGAGCCCGTAGAATATGCCCTAGCGCGCATACCCGCAGCCGGGGAGCTGCGAGGCAATCTTGCGGCAGGTGGTCGTGGCGTTGCGCAACCGCTCACATCACGCGACAAGGAGATTGCGAGGCGTATAGGGCCCACCCTAAAAGCTAAAGGGCTATTTTTTGTCGGTCTTGATGTGATTGGTGATTACCTAACAGAGATCAACGTCACCAGCCCCACTTGCATCCGAGAAATTGATGCTGCCTACCAAACAAATATCGGCCCACGTCTTATAAGTTCTATTGAAGAGGCATTCTTGAGTAAAAAACGCTAGGATACTCCTATGACAACGAATAACGGCCAAACAACGTATACAGTACTGCTTTGGCTGTTACTCAACCCTTAAATGCGATAACAATAACGACATACTCTAAGACGAATTTTTTATGGCTATTAGCGCTTCTGTATCCACCGGCGATCGACTCAGCTTTACTTTTTTTGCAGCCTTAGCGCTGCACTTGTTTTTACTGCTGCAGTTAGGGTTCAAAATCCCCGGTGCCGATAAAATTGCCCCCACGCTAAATATCACACTCGCAACACATGCGAGCCAAGCCGCGCCCGAAAAAGCCGATTTCCTGGCCCAACACAATCAAGAGGCCAGCGGCACCTCAGATCAAGTCAAAGAACTTCTCACCGACGAGCAAGCCGAGTTTAACGATACCGTGATTCGCGAAATCACACCGCCTCCGCAGCAAAAAACAACACAAGCCGCTGAGCAACAATCGGAAACATTACAAACAACCGCCAACAGTCGCCTGCAATTTGAAGACGATACTCAAACAGAGCAAACCCCTGAAGAGCAAACCGTCAAGGCACAAGATGAAGACATTGCCGTCTCAAGCCCCGAGTACACAGCCCTTCAAGCCAAACTAGACAAACTTCGCCAATCAGAAGCTCTTCGCCCAAAAGTGAAACGCATTCAAACAGAAGCCACTAAAGCTAGCTCCGATGCTGCCTACCTTCACGCTTGGAATTCACGGGTAGAAAACATTGGTAACCGCAACTTTCCAGAAGAAGCACTCCAGCAGGAATTATTCGGCACGTTGATGATGGTGGTAACCCTGAATGCCGACGGCAGCGTAGACGACGTTGAAATCATCAACCCCTCCGACCATCCATTATTGAATCAATCGGCGTTACAAATGGTTCACCTTGCGGCCCCCTTCGAAAAAATCCCCAGCGAGGTTCTCGACGGCCACGACAAGCTAGAAATCACACGAATTTGGTCCTTCGAAATTACAGGCCTATCCACTAAAGGCACCCGTTAACACACGCAATACCTTCACCTCGTCGCATAGAAATTGATTTTTTGACTTGCGGTCATAAAATATAAATTTTAGCCAGTAACACAGAGAGAAACATGCAAAACAGCCCGCTATCACTTCGCAACAAGTTTTTAGTCGCTCTACCTACAATGGGAGATAAAAACTTTGATAAGGCTGTTACTTTCATTTGCGATCACGGTGACGAAGGAGCAATGGGTATTGTCATCAATCAACCTCTGGAGCTTTCGCTGCCCGAAGTGTTTAAACAACTCAACTTACCCAACCCTATCGAACTACCCACAACGAGCGTATTAAAGGGTGGACCAGTGAAACCACAACGTGGTTTTTTACTCCACACACCCAGCGACCATGACTGGCATACCTCTATGCGCGTCACCGATGAGCTAATGCTCACTGCATCAAAAGATGCGCTTGAATCCATTGCTCAGGGCGACGGCCCCAGCGACTATTTATTCGCACTCGGCTTTGCAGGGTGGAGCCCCGGCCAACTAGAATCTGAGCTTAAAGAAAACTGCTGGCTAACCGTCGATGCCGACCTTGAGACCCTGTTTAGCCTACCAGCGGAAGCACGCTGGCATAGCCTCTACGAAAAAATGGGTATAGACCCAGGCATGATCGCCCGTGGAGGGAACGCATAACCGTGAGCTATATTATTGGTTTTGATTATGGCCTTAAGAACATTGGTGTATCGATAGGGCAAACAATTACCCGCACTGCTTCTGAGCAACCTTCTTTGGCCGCACGCGACGGCATCCCTAACTGGGAACACCTAGAGAAGTTATTAACCGAATGGAAAATAGAAACCGCCGTTGTTGGCCTACCATTGAATATGGACGGCACTGATAGCGAGCTTGGAACACGCGCCAAAAAGTTCGCCAACCGCCTGCACGGGCGATTCGGCATTACGGTTCACATGATGGATGAGCGGCTTTCTACCCGAGAAGCCAAAACTGAAGCTGCAGAGCGCGGCCATAAAGGCAACTATGGACAAAATCCCATTGACGCTATTGCTGCGCGACTGATCCTAGAAAGCTGGCTCAATCAATAGAGCCTGCACCTAAAAGCCAATAACTTAGGGGCGAGGCAATAATAGATTGTCCAATTAGGCGTAGGACTCTGCTTTCTCATCGAGGCTCTTAAAGGGGCGCATGCCGGGGCATGTAACGCTTTGAGTAACGAAGATGAGGAAGGAGAGAACAAGCATTAGTGGATAAAGTATTATTTCCTCGTCCCTTAATCGACTTGATCCGCAGCGGGCGCAAATTCTTCCATAAAATCGAGCATGGCTTGGTGGCGAATCACCTTGCGATGCTTCGCCCATAAATTTTTAATTTTATCCGTATTACACGCTTTTCGATCAACAAATACGCGCGTCTTTAATTCACCCACCGGCTCTAGTGTTGGGCATTTTGCAAAAACAAATTGATTACTGATTAAATCTAAAAAGGGCCCAGATTTACTCGTCGGCATAATAAAAATTAACTGTAAACCTAGCGCATCTGTTAAATAATTAATCACCTCGCGCGAGCGCCCTTCATCCATCTTAGAGAAAGCCTCGTCCACCATCACCATTCGTAAATGAGCCTTACCTTCATTAAAACGAAAAGCCGAAGTCACGGCAGCAGAGCGAATAATATAGGCAGGGGTTTCCAACTGTCCGCCCGAGCCCGTGCCGTATTCGCTGAGCGCAATGGGTGCTTTATTCGCAGGCTCTTTATAAATTTCATAACGTCGGTAATTGCGGTAATCACTAATTCGCTGTAGCTCGCGGTGTGCCGTTTGCTCATCCTCATCAAGTAGCATACTGAGTAATTCATCGCGAATACGCGCATGCTTTTTATCCAGATTTAGCTCAAATAATGTCTTGCCGTCACCCAGTTCTGGATTAGCAATAACAGCCTTAAAAAACTGCCAATACTCTTTATATTCTGGCACCCACTGAGTGGCAAACGAATAACACTCACGGTCCGCACCAAAACGATGGTGTGCCAGCTCAGTATTGAGCTCATTAAGAACAAACTCACCCTCATTAATAGCCTGATAAATAGAATGACAAAGATTCGTCACAAACGCAGTATTAAACGACTCTTTCAAGGCCGTTAACTCTTTATGTTTTGTGACCAAAATATTATTTTTAAAGCGCGTATGCAGCGCCTCGATAGCGCCCTGTAAATGTACTAGGTGCTTAAAAAAGTCAAAGCTGTGCATTTCAGAAACGCCAGCGTCATACAACAAAGAATCACCAACACCAGCATCAATATTATATTGCTGAACAATATTAAACAGCTCTCGCTCACACCGCGTAAGCTGCTCTTGTGACGATTTTAATTTTTCGGCCAGTGAGTTTTCAGCCGACTTTTCAGCATTACTATCTGCATCTCGTAGCGCTTTCTCGATATCAAACCGCGGATGGACTTTCGCAATGTCCTGGACCGCATCTTCAAGAATTTCTCGTTGCTTTTCAGCAACATCTTGTTCGTCCAACAATACCGTCACTTTCTTTTCTAACGCCGCTAACTGCGCCTGATAACGACCAATATCTTGTTCATGCTGCTTTTGCTGATCCTCTTGCTCTTGATACTGCAGCTGAATAGCTTCCAATTCACGCTCTAGATCACTGCCCTCGCCCGCATCAATACTTGCCAAGGCGTCTTGCGCCTGTGTTAGTTGGCGCGATAGTTCAAGCAACTGCTCAAGTACATCGGCAATACGGCAAGGCTTAACTGCTGCCATTTTGGCAACTATCGACTGCAACTGTGTCAGCTGCTCCTGCCCGTCTTGTAAACGTTTTTGACAGCGATCTAATTCTTCTTGTTTAGCGGCTAAAGCACGCTGGCGGGCACCTTGACCAAAAACCAATTCAGCATCATTTAAATCGCAACGCCACAAACTGTAGTTACCAGAACCTAGCCCCTCAGCCGTAATACCTCGCGCGGTATGCCTTAAGGTTTGCGCCGAATCTACCCGCACGACATTGCCATAAGAAGCTTTAACATAGGCGTTTGCGGTACTGTGGCTAAAATCCATCACTTCAAGAATTGAGCCCTTCACCGGACTAAAGCGGTCAGCATCGCGCTCGGCTTTTTCACCCTGTATCACGCGCGCGCTGTTGCGCTTATGGCCACGCATATTTCGCACAGCCGCAATGGCATCCGCCTCATACTGAGCATCAACCAGCAAGCTAAACCGCGCGCCCCCCAGGTAACCCTCGATGGCCATTTGCCACTCAGGCTCTAGTACATCAACATAGTCACACAAGACTTTAGGCTTTGCTTTCGGGCACACCTCTTCAATAGCTTTAATCGCCGCCACAACCGCTGGCGGGTAATTAACTTGGCTCGACATTAACAACTGCACATCATTGCCCAGCGCCAAGCATTCTGTTTTCAACCGCTCAACCGCTTGCCGGCGTTCAGACAACAGAGACTCAACAACATCCCGCCGAGAACTCCCGCCATCGGCATCCGCTGAGGCAACATCAGCCACCCAGTTATTTTGCTCGGCTTGCCACGTCAGGGATTTATCCATTAACTGCTCAAGTGGCGCCGAACCGAGCCAGTCACTGTTAAACACTTTACGTGCATCGAGCGTACGCAACTCGCCCGCATTTACGATAGAGCGCGATAACTTTTGAAAGGCCGAGTCGCTTAAAAACTTAAGCTCTAAACCCAAACTAGTTTGCTGCCCGGCCTGCAACAAAAACTCAGCGCAGGCCGCATTGTTCTGTGCGTTACTCACCTCGTTAAGAAAAGGCTCCACCAACAAAGCCATATTCTTCTGTGCTTTTTCTGCAGTCTGCTGCAACACATCTTTATCTCGCAAGGCATCAATACCTTGACGCTTAGCTTCTAACTGCACAATACTTTTATGCTGCTGGCGTTTGCGCTCACGCGCCAGCTCACTGCGCTCTTGCGCTTGCGTTAATGCGGTATCGGTTTGTTTTTTCTCGCGGCGTAACGCTAAATAATTATTTTGTGCGCTTAATACATGGCGCGTCGCTTCGGTATAACGCGACAAGGCAAGATCAACCCAAATATCAATATACTGGCGACTGCGCTCTGCTGCGCCGCCCAACAAACTAATCGCATTTTTCACCGATGCAGCCGATGCCTCCATTTGATGAATCGTTTTCATCAAATCAGAAACATTGCGAATAGCGTCGCCTAAGTCTTTAGCCTCAAGTATTTCGCCCGCAACAAAATCATGAATACTTTTAACCGGTTTATACGCCATGAAGTTGGCGAGCGTACGGGCTGCGTGCTTTGCCTCACGATCAGGAACCGCATCCGTACGACCGCGTAAAGCGCCATATAACCGCCGAAGGTAAGCCCCCTTCTTATCGTAAACTTCTACCGTACTCGACGAAAAACGCTGCTTCAAATAAGCCGCCACTTCGGTCGTGGGTTTAATATGCTTACCATCTTTGAAATCGCGTACAAAGCAATCGAGCGATATCGACTCGCCCGGTATAATCATAAAAAAGAGGTTATCTAAGCGCGCCTGCTTTTGACTACCGCCGGTTTCGATATGGCCACGCATTGCCATAATCGCTGAAAAGGGTTCTGCCGCTTCGCCCTCGGTGGGGTGAAACACTGCTGCCACGTAACCATCCGTTGCGTAAGGGCGAGCATAACTACCATCATCACAACCCAGTAAGTAAGAGGCCAAGGTGCGCACCTGCTTACCGCCGCGTCCCTTTTGTGTTGTTTCATCCTGGCCGGGGTTAAATGCAAATAAATTGTCGTGCGCTGCCGTCATCAAGGCTTGCAGCGCATCCGCAGCCGTTGTTTTACCGGAGCCATTGCCACCAGAGAATAAATTAACGGGGCCGAAATCAAATTCAAGCTTAGGAATGTTGCCCCAATTAACAAATACTGCTTTCTTTATAAACATACTTAACTCTTAAAATTCTGGTGCGATGCGGCTAATACGACTCAAACTTTTCTGGCTTGATTAATCAAACACGGTCTCTTGAATAACCTCTTCTTCAACGCGCGCCTCCAAAGCATCTAGCGCAGCATCGCCAACAAAACCCATAATCAACGGGCGAATTTTTACCCAGCCTTCAAGGCTGTCTAGATCATCTTCACTTTGATAATGCAAAACACGTAGCTGACGTAACTTGCGAAATAAATTACGTCGTTCGGTAATATTCTCGGGCAAACTTTTCTTCAAAAGATTGTGAAAAGCAATAGCAATGGCCTCCATATTAGCCAATACCGCGCCCTGCTCGTCCACCTTGCCTTCGCGCAACTGCTTGCCGTACTCAACGCGCAAGATAATCGCCAATGCCGCTTCAAACTGATTTAACCGCTGGCGAAAACCACTATTAAAAGGCGCGTGTTCATCATCAGGTAAGCTCGGAACTTGCGCTCCCGGAGGGTAAATACGAACAAAGCCAAAGCGTGCATTGTGCTCAATGCGCATGCCTAATAAAGTAATGAAATCCGTCACCAACGCTTCTATTCGCAAATAACGGTCGTAAAGGCGTTGCTCAATATTGTTTTCATCTCGGCATAAAACACCATAATCCAGCAAACGAATAACCAGCTCGGAAAACTCTTCATTCGCAACGCCTTTTTCCGCTAACGGCCCACGCAAAAATTCACTGATCATCCACTTGCTCCGATAAAGTATTTTCGTTGGCATCAACGGTTGTATCATCCTGATAAACCAACGACAGCTCAAAGTCATCAGCTGAGCTGAAAAAAGTATTGTTGTATTGACGGTTCAGGTATTTAACTTTAAACCGATAATCCGCATCGGGCGCCTGCCGCGATGCGGACTCGATGGCATGCGCTACTGCCAACAAATCACTCGCGTTTTCAATAGGTAAATCACACGTAGAAATCGTTTGATCATTGCGCAAAGCCGATTCGATATGTTTACGTAAGTAATGTTGCTGGCGGCTGTCGTTGACAACAAAAGCCTGGTCTAACATTTGCTGAATCAGTAATTCTTTTTGCGCGACGGGATCCAAAGGTCGCTCATCATCGAGCGCACTCATAACCGGCGCAGCTGTTTTGCGAGTGGTGAGGCGCACTTGCGCGGGGTCCACCAAACGCACATTCACCCCCGACAAATACTCACCCAACTGCGTTAAACGCTGCTCGGCTTCTTTGGGTGGTAACTTACGTAAGTTATCGCAAGCTTCCAACCAAGGGTCCCGCGTGCTGTTCGCCAAATAACTTAATTGCCGAATAATAATATCGGCACGCTTGGTAAAGCCCGCCAAAGCGGAGCGCAAAGCAGGCAACATAGTATCGGCCGCGCGCCGCATACGCTGATCAATGGTATCGAGCACATACCACAAGGCCGATTGCCGCGTATCGTGAATTAGCTCGGGAGCCAATTCACGCAGTCTTCGCTCCGCCACTTGCTTAAAAGCTTTATCTTTACGGCGAATGCGCGTAATCGCCCTAAAAACTCTATCTCGGTGTTTTTCAACACTATCAGCCGATAAGCGGACAGAAACATCGGGCTGAAAGCGTTTTTCCATAAATTCGAAAAACTGCTCGGTAGCCTGTTGCACAATACGCTGCGATTCCACCTCTTGCACCAGCTCGCGCTTACGCTCTTCAAGCTCGCTAATAATATCGGTGAAATCGGTAATAATGCGCTCGGAATATTCAAAAGCATCAAGCAAGTCATGGATTTCACCTCGACTCGCAAACGCCTCTAATGCATTGAGCGTATTGCGTGTATTGCGGTGGCGAGTTCGCACCCGCCGAGATCCCATTTCAACCATCGGCGCAATAAACAAACGGCCCGCACGGGATAAGGGATAACTGGATTGTAGCGTCGCCGCATCGACTTGGCGCTCTAGCCAGCCGTGCTCCAAGAGTAATTTGAGTATCCAACCGGCGTGTTCACGGTGGTTTTTAAAGCGCTGCTCGACAGGCTCTAGTTCGAGCTCGCCGAGACCCGTATCATCAGAAGCTATCGCCTCTAGAATCGGGGCACGAGCCAATGCTTCCTCGAAAACATCGAGTACTTGATCTCGCCCTAACGACTGCCCGTACTCCGCCGTTGCGCCGTACAAACGCTCATGCAACAGGCACAAACACTCCAACACCTGTTGCCGATACTTGGTGGTTAGCGGCCGGAAAAAATGCAATCGCTCGCGAACAAAGAACATAGAAAGCTGGGATTCAGGGCAAAAGGGCGGCGATTATACCGTTATTTGAGGGCTTTGCTGGGGATAGATTCGCGAACGGTAAAGTCTCCCAGAATAGGTGCCATTTACCGTATTTTATGTAATGCTCACGCCATTATTTCGCCCTTTAGGGGCGAGGCAATAATAGTTTGTCCAATTTAGACGAAGAGATCGGCTTTCTTATCGAGGCGCTTAAAGGGGCGCATGCCTTGGCATGTAACGCTTTGAGCAACGAAGGTAAGGATGTCGAGAACAAGTATTAATGGATGAAATATTGTTTCCTCGTCCCTTAGGCAAAGGGTACCCTTTACAGCTTTAGGAAAACATCATCATGACAAAAGTAACCCGCCTCGCGCGCAGCGCTACCCTCGCAAGCACCCTCGCTATTTTCGGCACTGTACTTACGGGCTGTGAAACAACCAGCGCTGTGGTGGGCGCCTCTCAAAAAGGGTTGGGCGCGCTAAGTTGCAGTGAAATCTACAGCACCTTCCAGGCTTACGATCGTGACAAAATTTCTATTGATGCAGCCAAACAGCTCTCTGGCGCGCTAGGCCTTCCTTACACCGGAGGCAGCGGCTCTGGATATTTCGATACGATTAAAGCCAGTGCCAATATTGCTTTACTCGCTCAAGGTTGCAGCGCACTTTAAAAAACAACGGGGACGCATTTAAGGGACGAGGAAACAATATTTCATCCACTAATGCTTGATCTCGACATTCTTACCTTCGTTGCTCAAAGCGTTACATGCCCCGGCATGCGCCCCTTCGAGCGCCTCGATAAGAAAGCCGATCTCTTCGCTTAATTGGACAAGCTATTATTGCCTCGCCCCTAATGTGTCGCCTTTTTTTCGCGACTTTTTAGTACCAGCGCCACTTTGCGTAACTCAATGCCCATTTCTTTAAACATCTCAGGCTGATCGCCCGCCGCCCAAATCTTACTGTTCAAATTTCGAACGACCTTGCCAGAGGCTGTTTCCGGGTTAATCCGCAACCCCAGCACCGACTGAGAGGAATGATCAGCTAAAGCAACCGTTGTTGGCGCGTAATTTTGCTCTAGGTAAGTATTCATGAATTCAACCGGTAGCGTCACCCGCAACCATTGATTTTGCTGAGTAGTCGGGTCCAAAGCAATCAGTGTTTGGCTATTCAATGTAGCAACACTTTGATCCTGAAAGTTCGCACCAAATAGCGTTATGCCAAAGTTATACTGCTGGCTATCCACTGTATCCAACTGCTCCGGCGTAGCCGCGAATGCAAAATACTTGTGAAAAACAGATCGTTCAGGCAAGTGCGTTTTTGCTCCGAGCAACTTCAGCTCTAAAACAACAGATTCTATATCCTCGAAACGAATATTGGCCCTATCAAAGATTGGTTCAATACCATTCATATGGCTACCCTGCCAAGAACCCAACTTTTTAACTAGAATGGCGCTGAACACTTTTTCTCCCGGACACTCCGGCGATACCACCCAGCGGCTCGCATCAATACTATACGCTTCAGGTTTAAACGATAACGAAGAATACTCGGGCTTTTTACTCGCTTGATTCCACCCTTGTAGCAAATTGGTTTTACCATCAAATAGAATAAAACCTTCACTCGAGGATACTCCGCCAGAACAAGGAGCCAGCGCCTCCACGCTATAAGGCGGCTTTTGGACCGATGTTGATTCGGCTATGGAAAAAGAAGCCGTTAAAGCACTAAAACCAAGCCATAGAACACGAATAGAATGATGCATAGACGCCATGAATACCCCTAATTTGTTAAACGTTTATTCTATTGTAGGCAATAGCCCACCCCTAAGCGATGGAATATCGACACATAATGACAACAATAGACTCCCTATTGGACTAATTGACTATTAGCCGTACAATGCAAATAGACTATACTTTAGGGTTGATGTAATAGGCCGGTTTACGCCATGAATTTCTCGATTAATAACCATCAATTTTCTTCGCTCCAGCCTTTATCGGGCCACAAAGAAGCGCACCGCCCTATTGTTATTGAAGGCGAGAAGATCAATAACCCTCGCGCGTCCGAACAACAAGCGACGGCAAGCACATCAGCTCAAAGTCACGAACGCATCGTTGAAGCCCGCCCAATAAAAGAAAATGAGCAACTTTTCGGCGCAAAATCAGTCCTACCTCCTCGCTCGCCACTCGCTGCTTTTGCCGCTATCGCCCAACCCGCATTAAACCTTGGCGCATCAGTAGATACGTACGCATAGCAAAGGTATAGTAATCCGCTAAAATCTAAGGCGCGTATCGCAGTCAATAGTACACGGCCAAACTTACCGCACCAGCAAACTTAACTTGATAGCTTTGTGCACCCCCTTACGGGGTAAATACGACACCAAAAGGATCGATCAATGTCTTTTAAGCCTTTCGCCCCCTTGAAACTCGCCATTGCTATCGCGACCAGCGGGCTTATGTTTCCTATCGCAGCCAGTGCAGAGTCACTCGCCGAGATTTACGAGCTAGCACTGAAAAACGATGCGCAATATAAAGTGGCGCAGGCAAATTTTGAAGTTGGCCGCCTATCGAAAGGGATTAGCCGCGCAGACTTGCTACCACAAATTAATGCCACGGGTAGCTATAACCAAAGTGATTCTTCTGGCGACCAAACCCGAGATATCAGTGATACAGATACCCCAAGTTACCTATCTATTCCTTTTGATGGCGCCACCAATACAACAACCATTAGCGCTGAACTGACCCAACCGCTATTCAATGCGGCGGCATGGTATCAATACAAACAAGGTAAAAACACGGCCAGTCTGAGCGGTACCACCTTCAGCATTCAAGAGCAGGGGCTTATTATTCGAACAGCTGAAGCTTATTTTGACAGCTTAAAGGCCATTGATGATTTGGAAACAGCCCAAGCCGAAGAAGAAGCGCTTTCACACAGCTTAGAGCAAACGAAACAGCGCTTTGAAGTGGGTCTAACAGCCATTACAGAAGTGCATGAAGCCCAGGCAGAATTTGACTCCGCCACCGCCAACCGCTTAATTAGCGAAGGTGCACTCGTCATTGCATTCGAAGCATTACAGGTACTGACCGGTGTCTCGCACAAGACCGTAGCTCCGCTCAAAAACAATTTTCCTGTAACCCCACCCACCCCTGCCGGTCGTGCAGAATGGGTCTCGATGGCAAAAGATTCTAACCTTGAACTCCTAAGCGCAAAGCAACGTTTAAAAGTTGCAGAGTCCAGCTATAAAATCGCTCGCAGCGGCCATTTGCCCACAGTAACTGCGCGTCTCGGCTACAGCGATAGTAACAAAGATGGCGACCTAGCTACGGATTCAAACAACACCACAGGAACATCGGCTACAGTGACACTATCGCTTCCGATTTTCAGTGGTGGCCGCACCTCTGCCAGACGCCAGCAAGCTGCCAACGAACAACTTGTCGCCAAAGAAACTGTCAACCAAGTTGAGCGCAGTGTGGTACAAACCACACGCTCACTGCACCAGCGCGTCAACACGGGTGTAGCCACTGTGCACGCACGCCAGCAGGCCATTATCTCTAACGAAAGCGCACTTGAGGCCACCAAAGCAGGCTACGACGTTGGAACACGCAACCTTGTGAATGTGCTTGATGCACAGCGCCGTGTTTATGAAGCCAAGCGTAACTTTTTAAACGCACTGTATGAATATGTACTTACAGGCCTAGAACTCAAACAAGCCGCAGGTACCTTAGGCGCCGACGACATCATTCAACTGGATAAATGGTTAAATAAAGAACAACTGGTTGGCCTGCCCGCTGAGAAGTAACCCCAGTGGGTCAGTTTTCATATAAGCTTTGAAGTAAGTCACTTCTGTTTGTTGAGCTAGCCGCTACTATGCGGCTAGCTAACGAGGGCAACTTATGAAAACAACTGAAACTTTAGGCATTCACCGTCAATTCTTAATGGCCACTTTATTGATCGCCGCTACACC
>NZ_CEXWTU010000011.1:23188-33810 GCF_982758155.1 Marinagarivorans sp.
ACTACAAGTGGGTCGATAAAGATGGCGTCTCTCATTTCTCTGAGCGGCCGCCAGAGCAAGCCGATATAGCCGAGAAAATTAAAACCCACGCTCGCAAACCAACAATAGAAGAGAGCCAAGAAGCAAAGACCGCCATCAAAAAAGAGCTTGCGCCTACAACACAAACCCTTGCCGACCCCGCGCGTTGCGATCAAGAAAAAGCACGTTTAAAGCAACTGTCTTCTGGGTCACGCATTCGAATGCAAGATACGCAAGGCGGCTTTTACTACTTAGATGAGCAGCAAATTAAGCGAGAAATGCAAAAATCAAAGCAAGCAATCACCGAAAGCTGTAAATAGCCCCTCTTAGGTTAACGTAAAAAAGCCCACTAAAAAGTGGGCTTTTACTGTTACAAAGCTATCAAATTACATCATGATGAGAAAATGACTTTATCACCTTCCAATACAGCCTTAATCGTATCACCCGGCGCAAAACGGCCCGCTAATACGGCTTGAGCCAGTGGGTTTTCGACCATTTGAACAATGGCACGCTTCAATGGGCGCGCGCCATAGACAGGATCGAATCCAATCGCCGCCAACTTATCCATCACTTCATCCGACAAATTCAGGCTCAAATCGCGGTCGGCCAAACGTTTTTGTAAATGCTCTAGCTGAATAGAAGCAATTGAACGAATATCAGATCGCCCTAATGGGTGGAAAACAACCGACTCATCAATTCGATTGATAAATTCTGGCCTAAAGTGCTGCCCAACCACTTCCATCACTGCATCGCGCATCGCGTTGTAACGGTGTGTATTCGTTTCGTTTTCAGCCAGCTCGCCATCAAAGCTAACCATATCAAAAGACTTATTGTTCGCTAGCTCCTGAATTTTATCGCTACCCAAGTTCGACGTCATTACGATAACGGTATTCTTGAAATCTACAGTGCGACCATGGCCATCGGTTAAACGGCCGTCATCCAATACTTGCAGCAAAATATTAAACACGTCGGGGTGTGCTTTCTCGACTTCGTCCAGCAGTACAACTGAATACGGCTTACGACGAACCGCTTCAGTCAAATAGCCGCCTTCTTCATAACCAACATATCCCGGAGGCGCGCCGACTAAACGTGCTATCGAGTGCTTCTCCATAAACTCAGACATATCGATTCGAATAATAGAGTCTGTCGTATCAAATAAAAACTCTGCCAACGCTTTGCATAACTCCGTTTTACCGACCCCAGTTGGCCCTAAGAATAAAAACGAGCCGTTAGGACGGTTAGGGTCTGACAAACCTGCGCGACTGCGACGTACAGCATCAGAAACCGCCGTCACGGCTTCATTTTGACCAATCACCCGGCCGTGTAATACATCTTCCATCGAAAGCAATTTATCACGTTCACCCTCTAACATTTTGGACACGGGAATTCCCGTCCATTTAGAAACCACCTCAGCGATTTCTTCGTCAGTAACACGGTTACGCAGCAGCTTCATATCCAGCATTTCGGCTTGGCTCGCCATATCCAACTGTTTTACCAACTCGGGGATAACGCCATACTGCAATTCGGACATTCGAGCCAAATCGCCTGCGCGACGTGCAGCCTCTAAATCAAAGCGAGCTTGTTCAAGATTTGTTTTCACGCCTTGCGAACCTTGCAACGCTGCTTTTTCAGCACGCCAAATTTCATCTAAGTCGGCATATTCACGTTCGGCGGTATGAATGTCTTCATCAATTTTACGCAAGCGTTTTTGCGCTGCTTCATCGTCATCTTTTTTTACCGCTTCACGCTCAATTTTCAATTGAATTAAACGCCGCTCCAATCGATCCATCACTTCAGGTTTAGAGTCGATTTCCATTCGAATACGGCTACCGGCTTCATCGATTAAATCGATGGCCTTATCCGGTAACTGCCTATCGGTAATATAGCGTTGTGATAATTTAGCGGCCGCGACAATGGCCGAATCCGATATATCAACACCATGGTGAACTTCATAGCGCCCTTTTAAGCCTCGCAAAATCGCAATGGTATCTTCTTCGCTAGGCTCCTCGACCAACACCTTTTGAAAACGACGCTCCAATGCCGCATCTTTTTCAATGTATTGCCGGTATTCATCTAAAGTTGTTGCCCCAACGCAATGCAATTCACCGCGCGCTAAAGCCGGCTTTAGCATATTGCCCGCATCTAAAGCGCCGTCACCCTTCCCGGCGCCAACCATGGTATGCAGCTCATCAATAAATAAAATGATTCGGCCTTCTTGCTTGCCCAGCTCATTAAGTAAATTCTTTAAACGCTCTTCAAAATCGCCACGGAATTTAGCACCCGCTAACAATGAACCTAAATCTAAAGACAGTAACCGCTTCCCTTTTAACCCTTCGGGCACTTCGCCATTAACAATACGCTGCGCCAAGCCTTCAACAATGGCTGTTTTACCCACGCCAGGCTCACCAATTAAGACCGGGTTATTTTTAGTGCGGCGCTGTAATACTTGAATGGTGCGGCGAATTTCATCATCGCGCCCAATAACCGGGTCTAACTTTCCAGCTTCGGCCCTGGCGGTTAAATCTACGGTGTATTTCTCTAGCGCCTGCCGGTTACCTTCGGCATCTGCATCTTCAATTTTTTCGCCGCCGCGCACTTTTTTAATGGCCGCCTTTAAATTACTTTCATTACCAAACGTTTTAAGTAATTTCCCCAATGCGATATTGTTATCGCCAATGGCAGCCAATAAAACCGATTCACTGGAAATAAACTTATCGCCAGCTTGCTGTGCTTCTTTGTCAGCCAAATTCAATAAGCGCCCAAGTTCTGGCGACATATGTACATCGCCAGTCGGGTTTTGAATTTTAGGTAAATCCTCCAATGCTTTAGTTAAAGCGTTACGCAATCCCGCAACATCAAACCCCGCTTGAGCCAGCAAAGGTCTAACCGCGCCACCTTGCTGGTCCAGCATACCTTGCAAGAGATGCACGCTATCCATATGCGCATGATCACGTCCCACAGCCACAGACTGCGCATCCGATAATGCCATTTGTAATTGATTGGTTAATCGATCTATTCGCATGGAATCTACCCTATTCAAAATACCGTTTTTAAGCCGCGACGGCCTTCATTAATAGCGGTCTTTGGATAACTATCCCCGCCAGCAAAGCAATGTCATAAAAGTGGGGGTACAATAGGCTTAATCAATGGCAGCGATAAAAATAGTCGGCTATTGAACCCGTAAAGCCTCGTTTTTTTGATCTCGATTAAACGCTAAACCTGCCCCACCCCATAAAGGATTCGATGATGCGCAAAATACTACGCGAGCTCAGCTCAACACCTTATCTATTGCTACTGCTTTTCCCCCTTACGCTCACAAGCTGCGCGGGCAACGTTAAGCTCGATACAGCAACAATCACCGATGGCAGCATACTCAAACCCCAAGCCGCAGTCGTTAATCCCGTGGCCATTACGTTTTCTTCTTATTGGGAAAAAGACCAGCGTCGAGGCCATCGTCAATCTGATATCGATGACCTAAAGAAGCGTTACACCAAGGTATTGACCCGCACCGTAGAAAAAGCACTCATCAAACAAGGCTGGACGACTGCCACAGAGGTTTCAACGAATGCTGTTATCGTTAATGTGGCAATCGACAATATGCGTATCACTGCCCCCGACTTTAGCGGCGCCTTAGTAGACCTGTACTCAAAAGACGAACACGGCTCCGGTGACTTCACCTTGAACTTTGAAAGACAGGGCAAGACTCAGGCTATGTTTAAAGATAAGCGTAAGGTGATGGCCGGTGCAGGTGGAGGCCAGCTAAACAGAACAAGCCGTGTGATGAACCAACATGCCTTTGACCGCGCATTGCAGCGTTTTATTGAAGACGCCCTGAAGTCAGAAACCGCCGCTCAATAACGCGTATTAAGCGCGCTTTTCGATACCTAAAAAGCGCCCATCCTCACTAAAGCGTATCGAAAAGCGCCCCTGAACACCCTGCCGAGTAACAAAGGGCTGAAGTATTTTGGCGGGGAAGCGTACGCGACGGCCATCGTAAGCGATGGCTAATACATTGCGCGCAACCCCCTTGTACATCAGCAAATATTCCTCTGCACTGATAGATAAACCCACATCAATCACTTGCTCTTGATAGGTATCCACTTATCGACCTCGTTTCAATTGTGCGCGCCTAACGCGTAATTCAGTATTAACCCCGGCAAAGTATAGTTCACCGGCCGAAAAACCACTGTAAAATCAGGGTTTTGAGAATGAAATTTTACGTGCCAACTCATGCATTAAGACTACTAAAATGGTATAGTTTCGCGCTTTTTTCATCGCCCCACCCAGCTAGGCATCGTTATTCGTAACGAATTGCGCGATTACTAGATGGGCTACAGGCCATTGTCTGGATTCAGACCGGTCTTTTAACTGCTAGGACTTCAGGACGTTATGAGTACAACACCACGTAAAATATTGGTCACCAGCGCACTTCCCTATGCCAACGGATCTATCCACTTGGGGCATATGGTGGAAACCATCCAAACCGATATTTGGGTCCGTTTTCAAAAGCAGCGCGGACACCATTGCGTTTACGTGTGCGCCGATGATGCTCACGGCACAGCAATTATGCTCACCGCTGAAAAAAACGGTATTACAGCCGAGCAGCAAATCGATAACGTTCAGAAAGAGCACGAAACAGACTTTGCCGGCTTTAACATTGGCTTTGATAATTACTACACCACCCATTCTGCCGAAAACAAAGAGCTGTCCGAGCTAATTTATAACCGATTAAAAGCTAATGGTCATATTGCCGAGCGTGAAATCACGCAAGCATTCGACCCCGAGAAGCAACTGTTTTTAGCCGATCGCTACATCAAAGGCACCTGCCCAAAATGTAAAACGCCGGACCAGTACGGCGATAACTGCGAAGCGTGTTCTGCAACCTATTCGCCGATGGAGCTGCTAGACGCTAAATCAGCTATTTCTGGCGCCACCCCCATCGCAAAAGCCTCGAAGCACTTATTTTTTAAACTTCCCGAGTTCAGTGACTTCCTAAAAGACTGGACCCGTGCCGGCCACCTGCAACCCGAAGTCGCGAACAAACTGGCTGAATGGCTAGATGCAGGCTTGCAAGAGTGGGATATTTCCCGCGATGCACCCTACTTTGGTTTTGAAATTCCCGGTGAACCCGGAAAGTTCTTTTACGTTTGGCTTGATGCGCCGATTGGCTACATTGCAAGCGCCAAAAATTACTGCGAAAAAAACGGCTTAGACTTCAACGAATATTGGGCCAAAGACAGTACCGCCGAGGTTTACCACTTTATCGGTAAAGACATCATCAACTTCCACGCCTTGTTTTGGCCCGCAATGTTGCATTCGGCCGAACTGCGTACCCCAACGCAGGTTTTTGCCCACGGATTTTTAACCGTCGATGGCAAAAAAATGAGTAAATCGCGCGGCACTTTCATTAAAGCCAGCACTTACTTGGAACACTTAAACCCTGAGTACTTGCGTTACTACTACGCCACTAAACTGACCGGTAGCGTTGATGATCTAGACCTTAACCTCGACGACTTTATTACCCGCGTTAACAGCGATCTCGTGGGTAAAGTTGTGAATATTGCCAGCCGAACAGCCAAGTTCATCAATAAAAGCGGCAATGCTTTATCTCCCAATAACCCAAACCCCGATTTATGGCAGAAATTTATTGATACCAATAATGTCATTGCCGATCTTTACGAAGCCCGTGAATTTGGTAAAGCTATGCGCGAAATCATGGCGCTGGCCGATGCTGCCAACGAATATATTGCAGAAGTCGCACCTTGGTCGTTAGCGAAAGATCCTAATAACGCCCAGCAAGTCACCGACATATGCAGCTTGGGTATTAACTGTTTTACCGCGTTAATCACGTTCTTGAAGCCCGTACTGCCCATTACCGCGCAAGCATCGGAAGAATTTTTAGCGACCACCTTAGATTGGAAGCAAGAACTGACCTATCTGGGCGAGCACACCATTAATACCTTTAACCCACTAATGACTCGCGTAGACCCTAAAGCCGTAAAAGGCATGGTAGATGCCAGCATTGAATCAATGCCGGAAGCTGAACAAGCATCAACTTCGAGCAACCAGTGGCTAGAAAAAGAGCCTATCGCTAGCGAAATTGAATTTGACGATTTCGCTAAAGTGGATTTGCGTGTCGCTAAAATCGTAAATGCTGAACACGTTGAGGGTGCCAATAAGCTCTTGCGCTTAACATTGGATATTGGCGAAGCGCGCAATGTTTTTGCCGGCATTAAAAGTGCTTACAGTCCTGAGACACTGATTGGCAAAAATACCATTATGGTCGCCAACCTCAAACCTCGTAAAATGAAGTTTGGAATGTCTGAGGGAATGGTTTTAGCCGCTGGCCCCGGCGGTAAAGATTTATTCATTCTTGAACCCAACGAAGGCGCAGAGCCTGGCATGCGAGTAATGTAATGACCGAGTTTTTTGTCATTTTTGTAGGCTCCGTACTGGTTAACAACTTTGTGCTTGTCCAGTTCTTAGGTCTGTGTCCTTTCATGGGGGTTTCTAATAAACTAGAGACCGCCATCGGCATGGCCGCAGCCACAACGTTTGTACTCACACTGGCAAGCATATGCAGCTATATGGTGCACTCGTGGGTGCTCGCTCCACTGGGGCTCACTTTTTTAAAAACCATTAGCTTTATTCTAGTGATTGCTGCTGTGGTGCAGTTTGCAAAAATGTTCATCGAAAAGACGAGCCCGCTGCTTTACCGCGTTCTCGGCGTATTTTTGCCACTGATCACTACAAACTGCGCCGTTCTTGGTGTGGCCTTGCAAAACACCAACAAGGTGCACACTTTCAGCCAATCAGCACTTTACGGTTTTGGCGCGGCGGTCGGTTTTTCGCTAGTTTTAATTTTATTTTCTGCAATGCGAGAACGTTTGGCGGCTGCCGATGTTCCTACGCATTTTCGCGGCGCTGCAATCGGCATGATTACAGCGGGATTAATGTCCTTGGCCTTTATGGGTTTTGCAGGACTGGTATAAGAAATGTTGCATTGGATTATTGATAACCCTGTTCTTGGGGCGCTATTGGTATTAGCCGCGCTATCACTTGTATTTGGCGCCATACTCGGCTTTGCCGCCGTTAAATACAAAGTCGAGGGCGACCCCCTTGTCGAGCAAGTTGACGCGTTACTCCCCCAAACACAGTGCGGCCAATGCGGCCACCCTGGCTGCCGCCCTTACGCGCAAGCCATCGTTGCCGGCGAAGCCATTAATCACTGTCCGCCCGGTGGCCAAAGCACCATTAATCATTTAGCGGACTTACTCGGTGTAGAGGCGCCGTCCCTCGATGAAGAACACGGTGAGGCCACTGAAATTAAACAAGTCGCCTTTATTCGCGAAGAAGACTGCATTGGCTGCACAAAATGCATTCAAGCCTGTCCCGTCGACGCCATTTTAGGCGCACAAAAGAAAATGCACACGGTCATTGAAAGTGAATGTACCGGCTGCGATCTTTGCGTAGAGCCTTGCCCCGTTGACTGCATTGATTTATTACCCGTAGAACAAGGCGTACAGCAATGGGCTTGGGATAAACCACAAGTCAATATTATTGCTACCGACCGCACCCCGCAGGGAGCGGCAGCATGAGAAAAGTATGGGAAGTTCCGGGCGGTATTCACCCCCCCGAAAGTAAAGCGCAATCAATGCAATTACCGATTACCGAAGCCTCGCTTGCCGACGAATATGTTTTACCGCTGAATCAACATATTGGTGCGGCATCAACGTCGCTAGTCAACGTCGGAGATTACGTACAAAAATTTCAACGTATTGCCGATGCAGAAGGTATTTTTAGCGCAGCGTTACACGCCCCAACATCCGGTAAAGTTATCGCAATAGAAGATCGCTTAATCGCGCACCCCTCGGGTTTAAGTGCCCCCTGTATTGTGATACAAGCGGACGGCCTTGATACACCCTGCCCACTTGAAGAAACTGCAGACCCATTTACCCTAGAACACGCCGCGATTATTCAAAAAATTCGTGACGCAGGTCTTGTTGGGATGGGTGGCGCAGGTTTTCCAGCAGCGGTTAAATTAAACCCGCGCAGCAATACACGAATAAATACCCTAATTTTAAACGGTACCGAGTGCGAACCCTACATCACCGCCGACGATGCTTTAATGCAATATCATGCCGATGAAGTTATTTTGGGCGCACGACTTCTCGCTCACACCTTAGGTAACCCTCAAGAAATTATCATTGGCGTAGAAGACAACAAACCAAAAGCCATTAAAGCACTACAGAAGGCCGCTAAAGGTACATCAATTGAAATCGTTAGCTTTCCCACAAAATATCCATCCGGTGGTGAAAAACAACTGATTTATATTCTAACCGGTAAAGAAGTTACATCAGGGCAAATACCCGCAAGCTTGGGTATTGTTGTGCAAAACGTCGGCACCGCCGTCGCGGCTTGGCGCGCAGTCCGCTTTGGCGAACCACTGATTGAACGCATCACTACCGTCGTAGGCGAAGCCTTAACTACTCAGCGTAATATGCGCGTGCGTATTGGCACACCCATGAGCCACATATTGGCACAAAATGGCTTTAATCAAGGCAATAGTGCACGCCTTATTGTTGGCGGCCCAATGATGGGGTTTGCGCTAGAGCAAACGACCGTACCCGTCATTAAAACAACCAACTGTATCTTGGCGCCTAGCCATGAGGAAATGCCAGAAGCACCTGCACAACAAGCCTGTATTCGCTGCGGCCATTGCGCTGAAGCCTGCCCTGCCGGCTTGTTACCGCAACAATTGTACTGGTACGCCCGAGCCGATGAGCACGACAAGCTCGAAAGCCATAATTTATTCGACTGCATTGAATGTGGTGCTTGCTCCTATGTATGCCCCAGCGCGATACCACTGGTGCAATACTATCGTGCTGCAAAAGGCACTATTCGACAAGCGCTAGAAGACAAGAAAAAATCCGATCGTGCTCGTGAACGCTTTGAGCATCGCCAAGTGCGCATCGCCAAAGAAGATGCCGCCAAAGAAGCCAAGCGTCAAGCCCGCAAAGCTGCGGCCGAAAAAAACAAAGCTAAGCTAGCTAACGCCGTTGCATCCAATCAAGCGCCAGAAGAAACATTAGTCTCTAAAGCCGCAATCGCCGCAAAAGCACAGATTAATCCCGAGCAAGAAAAAGCACGATTAGAGCGCTCTATTGAAAGCCTAAACGGCCGAGTCGAGCACTTTAATGGTCAAATTAAAGAGTTCAGTGAAGATCTAGCCCGCGTTGAGAAAATTAAATCTCAAATAAAACAAACGCAAATAAAACTGAAAGATACAGAAGCTAAGCTTGTAACCTTCAACCAACACCAAACCAGTGCCGAAACCAAGGTCGAAGCTGCCGCTGCGAAAATGCAAGCAACCCCCCTTGAAGCTGCCGAAAAAAATCTTGGTTCCCTAAAAAAGCGTTTAGCAACCGCGCAGGAAAAACATCAAGAGGCTATTAAAGAAGAAAAACCCACGGTTAACGCCCTCAAACAAGGCATTGAAAAGCTCCAGGTTAAAATACAAGAGGCTGAAAAATCCGTTGCTGTTGCCGCCAACGAACTACCCGCTGCCGTTACAGGTTCCGAAAAAACGGTAGATGCCGCAGCTGCAGCCATTGAGCGCGCCAAGGAAAAAGTAAAAGCCGCAGCTGCCATGTCTCCAGAAGAAAAGAAAGCCGCGAGCATTGCTTCACTTCAAAAACGCCTAAGCAAAGCCAAAGAGCGCTTAGCGAAAGCAGAAGTGGAAAACGATGAAAATATTGCTGCATTCTCTACCGGAGTACAAAAATTAGAGCAGAAATTGCTTGAAGCCACATCTGAAGGAACGCAATAAAGTCCAAGGTAAAATTGACAATTGTTTAGTGGTGAATACCGCAAACGTTCTATGTTACCGGCAACGAGAAGGGTAAAAACAAACATTCTGGCTCTATAAAGCCCGCGAAATATCACTTAGGAGTTACATATGTTAGAAAACATGAATAGTTTTTTCTCTGACGGGAACTGGATAGACAGTATCATCCCCTTCTTAACAAACATTGTTATTGCACTCGCCATTTACCTAATCGGTAAATGGATTGCAGGACACGTCGTAAAGCTTATTGATAAAGGCATGGAATTACGAAAAATGGACCCGGCCTTGCGAGGCTTTCTTTCCGCCATTTTAAAAACAGTCTTTACATTTGTCATCGCGTTAATTGCTGTAGAGCAATTAGGTGTTAACACCACATCTTTATTGGCATTATTAGGTGCAGCCGGTTTAGCGGTTGGCTTAGCGCTTAAAGATTCACTTTCAAACTTTGCCGCTGGCGTAATGCTCATACTCTTTAAACCATTCAAAATTGGTGACTTTATTGAAGCTGGCGGAATAACAGGCGTTGTAGAGAAAATAGAAGTTTTTAACACCGTATGTCGCTCAGGTGACAACAAAGAAATTATTGTTCCCAACGCCCACATCTATGGCGGCACGATTACTAATTTCTCGGCCAAACCAACGCGTCGTATCGATCTTGTTATTGGCATTGGCTACGACGATGACATGAAAAAAGCACGCGATTTAATGATGCAGGTTTTAAATGCCGATTCGCGCATACTTCAAGAGCAGGCTCCTG
>NZ_CEXWTU010000011.1:33820-47733 GCF_982758155.1 Marinagarivorans sp.
TAGGTGATAGCAGCGTGAACTTTGTTGTACGCCCTTGGGTTGCCTCTGGTGATTACTGGCCAACACGCTGGGCACTGCTAGAAGAAATTAAAAACACATTCGATGCGAATGGCGTTTCTATTCCTTACCCGCAACAAGATGTACACATGCACCAAGTAGAAAAGTAAACACAATGAGGGCGAAAGCCCTCATTTATTCCCTCCCCTGTTAATGACTACTGGCTTTTTGAATGGCTTTTTTGCGCGCTTCATCACCCCATACGCACAACCCCAACACTACACAACGCGTTATGCGCGATGTACTGCTGGCTACCATCCCAGGCGTTGCAGTACTCACGTGGTTCTTTGGACTAGGGACCCTCTCAAACATTATTATTGCGAGTATTTTTGCCTTAAGCTTTGAAGCCATAATTCTGAAGCTACGCAAACGCCCTGTTTTATTTTACCTAAAAGATTTAAGTGCATTGGTTACGGCCATTCTGCTAGCCGTTGCACTCCCGCCAGGCAGCAGCTGGTGGTTAATTGCTGTCGGCATGATCGCCAGCATCGTCATTGCGAAACACCTCTACGGGGGCTTAGGTTACAACCCTTTTAACCCCGCCATGATTGGTTATGTTGTACTGCTAATCTCATTCCCACAATACATGACGTTATGGCTAGCCCCCGAAGCACTCTCGGCTACCAGCGCCCTATTCGACCTATCAACATTGGGGCAAATGATTATTGGCTCTGCGCCGCTCGACGCGCTCACAGCAGCCACACCACTCGATATATTTAAACAAAGTAATGGCATGACCGCCGAAGACATCTACAACACCCAAGCCATTTTCACTCAAGGTATTATGGCTGGTGCAGGCTATGAATGGGTTAACGTTGCTTTTTTGATGGGCGGCCTCTTTTTATTAGCCAGAAAGGTTTTCACCTGGCACGCTCCAGTAGCCATGCTAATCACACTCGGTCTTTTTGCTACTATTTTTTACGACGGTGGTAGCTCATCAAGCGGTGGTTCACCCCTCCTGCATTTATTTTCCGGCGCCACTATGTTGGGTGCTTTTTTCATCGTGACCGATCCCGTATCTTCTGCAACCAGTAACAAAGGACGCCTTATCTACGGTGCCTTTATTGGCGGCCTGGTTTACATTATTCGCGTATGGGGTAACTATCCCGACGCCATTGCTTTTGCCGTATTACTCATGAATTTTGCAGCCCCCTTTATTGACTACTACACCCTACCGCGCACCTATGGCCACGCAAAAGCCAAGCGCGCAACTAGAACAGAGAACTCTTAGTCATGCTAGGCCAGTCTATAACCAAAAATAGTTTAATCCTTGGCGCTTTTGCCGCTGCAACCGCTGCCGTTATTGCGCTCACATTTCAAAGTACCAAAACCCGTATTGCCGCAGAAGAACGTAAGGCCGCCTCTGCTGCACTCATCGATATGATTCCAGCCACGCGGCACGATAATGACATGCTGGCAGATACACTGCCGTTATCGCTAATAGACAGCGAATCCCTCGGCTTTAACGCCACCATAGACATCAACATTGCGCGATTCAATAACACCCCCATTGCTTTTGTGATACCCGCCATTGCACACGATGGCTACAGTGGAGACATCAAACTCATTGTCGCCATTAATGTTGATGGCACACTTGCCGGCGCACGCGTACTGGCACACAAAGAAACACCGGGGTTAGGCGATAAAATAGATTTACGCAAATCGCAATGGATACGCAGCTTTGACGGCACATCACTTTCTAATCCGATAGCTTCACAGTGGGCAGTCAAAAAAGATGGCGGTCATTTTGACCAATTTACAGGTGCAACAATTACCCCGCGCGCCGTTGTTAACCGTGTAAAACGCACAGTGGAACTCTTCCTTAAAAACAAAGCACAGTGGCTTAAAACTGCACAGCAAACTAAAACGGCAGGAGCAAACCCGTGAGTAACGTCGACTACAAAGAAATAACTCGTACAGGTTTATGGAGTAATAACCCTGCACTTGTTCAACTGCTAGGCTTGTGCCCGTTACTTGCTGTCTCAGGGTCTGTCGTTAACGCCTTAGGATTAGCACTAGCAACCATGCTCGTACTTGTCGGGTCGAACATGGCTGTCTCCATTATTCGAAACGCCGTGACCGATGCCATCAAACTACCCGCCTTCGTCATGATTATCGCCGCTTTCACAACGTGTACCGAGTTGCTGATGCAGGCTTTTACTTACGAGCTCTACCAAATATTGGGTATTTTCATTCCTCTAATCGTGACTAACTGCGTGATTCTAGGGCGCGCCGATGCCTTCGCCAGTAAAAACCCAATCCTGCCATCCATTTATGATGGCTTAATGATGGGGCTTGGTTTTGGCGCGGTATTAGTCGTTATTGGTGGTGTACGCGAAATTTTAGGCCAAGGTACATTATTTGCCGATATGCATTTACTACTGGGTGACGGTGTTGACTTAACAATCACTCTATTTGGCTCCGACTACCCAAGCTTTCTAGTTGCCGTTCTGCCGCCTGGCGCTTTTATAGTTGCCGGCTTATTAATTGCCGCCAAAAACGCCATAGACGCCAATATCGAACGCAAGCGCGCTGCGGCAAGCACTGTGGTTAAAGGCAGTAAGCGTGTAAGGACAACAGGTAAAATCGCCTAGTTGCTATACACCAACAACTTCAATTTTCGCTCTTCATCCTCATCGGGGAAATCCTCGCTGGGGGTAAGTCGCTCCAAAAAAGATAATGACGGCGCCTGCTCTGCAAAAATTGCCTTAAGGTATTCACTGGTGAATTCTGGGGCATTAAGGCAAGCTAATACTTTTCCGGTTTCGGTCAGCAGCTCGGGTAAACGCCGGACCACTTTCTGATAATCCTTAGTTGCCACAAAACTCCCTTTTTGAAAACTGGGTGGGTCCACGATCACGATATCGTACGGCCCCATTTTTTTCAGCTTTCCCCACGACTTCAAAATATCGATACCTAAAAACTTCACTTTATTGGTATCGTGATTATTCAGACGATGATTTTCACGGCCCGTGGTTAACGAGCGGCGACTTAAATCGACATTAACAACACTCTGCGCGCCGTTTTCTATGGCCACCACAGAAAAAGCACAGGTATAGGCAAATAAATTAAGTACACGTGCGCCCGCTGAGTAAGCAGCCAACCACTCACGCCCAGGCTCCATATCTAAAAAATAGCCGCTGTTTTGCTGCTTAAAGTCTAAGTTGAATTTTAAAGATCCACGCTGGGCAAAAAAGCTTTCCCCCTCTTGCACACCACCGCGATGCCACTCATAAGGAACGTCGGCTAAATCTCTACGCTGAACAGCAAAATGTGTCACGCCATCAGGCAGTCGATTCAATAAAGAAGCGGTTAGATCCGTTAATGCTTGCTCGTCAGGCACACTAAAAACTGTCAGCAGAACAATGGGGGCATAATAATCCAACACGCACCATTCTAGGCCGGGGTAATAATGCCCGCGGCCATGAAAAATACGCTGGGAATTGAGCGGTAATGTTTCAGCACTGAAAAAATCACTGCAGCATTTTTCAACCGGAGAAAAATCAATTTTTGGAGTCATTGGGGCTTACTTATAAATAGGGGGCGTGCATTAAATAACTTCCCGTTTTTGAATTCCTGGGTGCAGGCTTGCCTTCGTTAAAAATATTTGCAATAGCCAGCTATTACGCCATATTTTCGCCTCGTCAAGCAAGCACCCAAAAACCCAAATTCCAGCAACTTATTCAGTGCACGCCCCTAGGGTATTAATTACCGACAGGGTATAACAACACATCGTTATATCCGGCAATAACAGGAATTAGACCAGACCACTGTGCATCGAGCATGCGGCACCCGGAATCGAGTAACAAAGGTCGTCCGTTCAAAGATAATATTTTTGTGCGTGTCGCGATAACATGCACATGGTCTCGTCCTAGTTTTCGCAATATGTCTACCGTGACCTGCTGATTACCACGACCAATAATATGCCCTTGGCCACCAATAGCCGTTAATACTAACTCAGCATCACCCGAGTGCTGATCAAGCAGCTGCTGTAATTGTTCAGCATTAACGTCACGAATTAAGGATCCTGTCGGCAGTAATACGTCCACCCCCAACAAAGTCCCCTCATGCCCCCATTCCCGAAGCACACCCAAAGTTGTAGAACCCGGCGCCCAGATAATGAATGATTGATCGTTCAAAATTTCTCGCAGGTGAGCAGCTATATCAATAAGGACCAGTTCCTCAACTTCTACCCCACCCTGCTTTACCGCCTGTACAAATTGCGCAGCCGCTGGCACACACATTTGGCCAAAATAACGGGCTTTAACTTTCCCTTCACGAAACAACACCTCATCAATATCCCGAATTTCCTGCAAACTTTCCGCGATTAATTCACCGCTCAGCATTTGCATCAGTAATTCGGCAGCGCATTGTGGGTTGATTGCATAAACGCCGGAATGCATTTTCACACCCGACGGGATCCCTAGCACTAAAGTGCTTTCACCAAGCGCGGTAAACATATCGCGCGCTGTACCGTCACCACCCACAAAAACAATGAGATCAACTTTTTCATCACGCAGCATTTTTGCCGCTTCAATGGTATCTGCACAAGAGGTTTGAGTCGGTAGTAGTAAATCGACAGCCGTATATTCCAAACCCCAAGCGCTCAGCCAATCAGCACCCATTTGTGCTGGCGCGCTAACAATTTCAATATCATTGAGCGCAGGCGCTAACTGCTGCCAAAACGTCTGTGCGCGCTCTGGAGCACGCAGCGGTATGCTGCCATCACAAGCCTTTTTTTGAAGCTCGACTAAGTCACTGCCTTTAAAACCAGCCGGGCCACCAATGCCCGCATAGGGGTTCATCAAAAAGCCTATTCTAAACTTTGCCATGGTTTTATTTTTTCACACTGTTTACAAGCTGTAAAAATTCAAACACATCACCCGACTTTTGAGGGCAATAATAATGCCCTAGTTCGCGACGCTGCCAATAGGCTTTTCGTAGCTTATCAAAAGCCGTTTTCATTGACTCGCCAGAATCAATTGCCGCGTCGATTAATTGGTGATCGGCTTTTAAATCATACGTTGCTAATACCGCGTCATTAATTGAATTAGCCGTTAACGGCTCGGCATCACCCAACACTTCACTTTTCACCTGCGTTAAGCGCGCCGCTACAGCGACAGGGTCGAGCGCTAAGGTTTTGGCTAGCGCTTGATAAATCATTAGTGAGCCATTCAGTTTTCCTTCAAAACTGTACCCCGCAATGTGCGGGGTACCGCAACGCACCAAAGGCATTAATGGAGTGAAAATGTCGGGCTCACCGCGCCACACATCTAACACAACATTTAAAGTCGGCGTTTTTTTCAAGTGCTCATAGAGGGCTTGGTTATCAATCACTTCCCCCCTACCTGCGCTAATCAGTAAAGCGTCAGACTTTATTTTCAGCAGGTTGGTCGCATTGATTAAGTTTTCGGTGGGGTGCTCGCCATCAAGTATAAGCGGGGTGTGAACACAAATAATGTCTGCGGTTAAAACATCATCGAGCGTGGTTAAATCTGGGATATCTGTCGCTTCTTTAAACGGGTCGCTCACTTTTACCCGTACACCTAGCGCCTTTAAAGTACGATACAAACGCCCACCCACATTGCCGCACCCCACAATGCCCACGGTTTTTGTCGCCCAATCTGGGCAGTAAGTGGCCATCGCCGCCAACGCATATTGCACAACACCGCCAGCATTACAGCCTGGTGCGGCTGACCAAGCAATGCCAGCCTCACCTAAATAACGCTTATCCAGGTGATCCGTACCGATAGTACAAGTGCCCACAAATTTAACGCGACTTTTTGCCAACAAACCTGCATTAACTTTTGTTACAGAGCGCACCAACAATACATCAGCGCCATCCAAATCATCGGCCGACATATTGCGACCGGGGAGTTTGATTATGCTTCCAAGATCACCAAATAGCTTATCGAGTGCGGGGATATTTTCGTCGGCAACAATACGCAGAGAAGTCACGGGATACACCTTTGTCAAAAGCGCGCAGTTTACACTTATTAACGCGACGATTCAGCCAGCTTTAAGCGGCGTTTATAGCTCATCAATTCTGAACGTGACATCGCCAAATTCAAGCGGCGTACCATAAAACTGTGCCAATGCTTGCCGCAACGTCTCTGCCCGGAAAGACAAACCATCACGCTGTAGTGTCTCCACCCGCTGTAATACAGCACGTTTGAAGGGCAACGGATCCGTTGCTTCACCGCTCAGGTTATCCACACTAACACCAAACGAATGATCGCAAGCCTTGGTCAACACCCACTAAACCGCCTGCGGCTTCACCTCTACTGACTCGAACTCAGTCTGCTGGTCAGCGCTTCTACCATCCGGCGCATACCAATAACCATAATCGACCTGAAGTCTTCTCAAATCGCCAGCCACGAGCCAATGTGCGGCCTCGTGAAGCGCGCTGCGAAAAAAACCGTGGGCAAATATGACTTGGTGATAGTTTTCAATTTCATAACCCTCCACATGAACTCCACCAGGAATGTAAATCGGTTCATCGTTTCCTTTCACTAAGCGGGTATTGAACTTGTCGCTAAAACACGCTTCGAAGAGCGTAATCAGGTCGGTATAAGAATGGTCAGGCATAAGCGGGTAGTGATTGTTAAAAGAAGGTTATATTAAACGGTTTCATTGCCCTTCGCATGTCACCAAAAATAACCTCCACTCAGGTGACAAAATACGCCACGCAGCGAAAAAAACTGCATTCAAGTATTGAGTTACGGCAAATCTGCATATACTGTTAAGGCAGATGGACCTATTCCACCACCGGCTAATGCTGTAAACGCAATATAACTTAAGGGTTTTGCGTAAAAGCAAAACAAGTAAGTGATCAATTTGCATCAGCAAAAGCCCACTGCTCGGAGGTGACACCCATGAAGACTTCAGACTCAGGTCATGATATTGATAATGTTATCGACCTCTTCACCGGCCAGTCATATAAGTCTGGCCATGACGCACGCTTTATTCGGCTTGCGGCAGAGCTCGACGGCCTTGAAATGCTTTACTCCAACGATTCAAGCGAAGAAAAACTCTACAGCCTAAAAATTCTTGCCTGGGGCCTTCGCGCTACTGGCGAAATTGTAGGCCTGGTCCCATGGCTCGACAAAGTCATCCCTTGCACAGACATTCAAGACCCCTTGAATGGACAATTCGAAGGTTATTACGACTCAGGTATCGACGAGATCTTTTTCGAACCACCGATGCATAAAGTCGTCGAGGTCGAAACAGCGGCTGAATATTACGAGTACGATAGCGACAATCCCGACGATATCGTGCAGGAGATACCCGACTTAATTGGTACTCATGCGGTTTTGTCAGACCTGGAAAAGCGCAGATTATCACTGTTTGAAGTCGTCAGTTGGAGGCTCAATAACGACGGTTCTATTGAAGGCATGCTAATTGATGATAAAAAAATCAAAAGCACACCAGTGCTACCTGGGGATAGCTGCCTGTACCCCGCCCAAGAACACGGTCACTTTAAATACTTCTTCCAGCATCATATCGCCAATAAAATTAAAGATGAAGATCCTGAGGCCCTAGCCGCTATTAGTATGCTCGTTGACGACGGTCAGCGCTAACCGCTTTACTTACAACAAAAATAAAAATCCCAGCGCCTTACTCATAAGACGCTGGGATTTTTTTACTTTCAAAACAAGTTTCAAAACAGCTTTCAAAATAATTATAAACGCTATTTCCCTACACAAAACCTGGAAGGCCGGTAGCCTCAAGGTTCAGCATACTGCAATAACCCTCCGGATTTTTAGCCAAATACTGTTGATGGTATTCTTCAGCAAAATAAAAGGCGGGATTGTTAACAATTTCGGTTGTGACTCGGCCTTCATCTAGACGCTTAAGCTTAGCGCTATAAGCGTCATGGCTTTGTTTCGCTAGAAAATGTTGTTCTGGTGTTAGTGGATAAATACCGGATCGATACTGCGGACCTACATCGTTGCCCTGCCGAAAGCCCTGCGTAGGATTGTGGCTCTCCCAAAATAGCTTTAAAAGATCTCGATACCAAAGCTTTTTGGGATTATATACAACAAGAGCAAGCTCATTATGGCCCGTTAAACCAGAGCAAACCTCTTTGTATAGCGGGTTCGGTGTTATGCCTGCACCGCCGTTGTATGTACCCCCTTAACACCCCAGAAGAGTTTTTCCACCCCCCAGAAGCACCCCATGCCAAACAAGGCGCGCTCAAAGTAAGGCGGGTACGGGGGTTCGATAGGCGTACCGAGAACAGCATGAGGCTCGAACCCGATAATGGGTTCATCGCGCCCTGGCAGCGCAGCCTCTGAATACAATATTGGATCCTTTTGGGAATCAACCAACATGTTTGCTACCTGTGGTGTCAGATTCAACAAACAGCGCATGTTTAAAGCGAACAACCATAGATTAGATTGCACTTGCGCTAGGCCGCACAAATTGCGGCGTATCATATTGTTTTAGCAATCAAACAGCACAAATGCAATAATACTTTGTGTCACAAGGACATTTTAGGCGTAACAAGCCTGTTTTTGCCTTTTAATTCGTTACTTGCGGTAATTCACCCTTAACCCAAAGCAAAGCTTGGGCCAAATTTTCTTGTTGTTCGGGCGATATCCCCTCATCAACCAAGGCTTTAATCCGAGCCTCAAACTGCTCCAGCGTTAAATACCCTTCCACGCCCTCAAACCAGCGCCGATGACAAATATCATCCCACTCCACGCGTTCAGAAGCTGACAGCGTCTCCGGGAAAAAGCGCCCTTTGTAACGCAACAACAAACCGCTATAACGTTTATCACTGAAATTAAAATTAGCCGCCTTGAGCAGCGCCTTGTCTGCACCCCTAATCTCATCAAGTAAAGGCTTATCTCGTGGAGCTAAAAAACCATCGTATAACTGCTGTTCCTCATCGGGGCGCTTATCAAACTCACTCAATGCAAACGCTTTAGCCACCTTATCGGCCAAGTCGTACTGCAGTATTTGTTGCCAATGCTTTTCACAGCGAGCAACGTCAATTTTCAACCGCAATGCATTTTTCGACGTGAGCAACTTAGGAGTCAAAACCACGGGACTCTTATTCAAATGTACGGCCTTTAACTCAATCCGAGCCTGTCCTTCGGGCAAATTAGCCGCGGAGGTAAAAACGCGCGCGGCAATGTCTTCTGCGGTTAAACGAATAAGCTCAGTAGGGTCTTGCGCCAAATTAAAGACGAGCACAGCATTTTTATTTTTAGGATGAAAAGCTAACGGTACAACTAACGCAGCACAGCCATGATCCGACGAAAATCTAGAGGATATATGTAGGAAGGGTTTTCGACGCTTAACATCAATACTCTGAGCAACATTGCTCTTTAAGCGCATTTGGAAGATATGGTCATACAGCTGTGGCTGACGCGCTTTTATGAGCTTTGCCAGCGCTATCGTTGCCTCAACATCGCTCAGCGCATCGTGTGCCTTTGCGTGTGCAAGCTTATTGGCCGCCGACAAGGCTTCCAATTTAAAACTCACTCGCCCATCAATAGTCGGCCATTCAATCCCCTCAGGACGCAAAGCATAACAAGTACGCACCATATCGATGATGTCCCAGCGGGAATTGCCATGCTGCCATTCCCGCGCATAAGGGTCGTAGAAGTTACGGTAAAACGTATAGCGCCCGACCTCATCATCAAAACGAATACTGTTATAACCCACGCCACAGGTATTTGGCGCAGCGAGCACGGCATGCACCCTTCGCGTAAAAGCTGGCTCGGGCACGCCATTCAGCTCCGCATGCTGCGGGGTAATCCCCGTTACCAAAATAGCTTCGGGGTGTGGTAATACATCAGGTGTTGGCTGACAAAACCAAACATCGGGTTCCGCAATAGGCTCTAACGCCAGGTTAGTCCTTAAACCTGCAAATTGGCAGGGGCGGTCAATCGAAGGGGTTGCCCCCCATGTCTCATAATCGTGCCAGTACAGCGTGGGTTCGCTCACAGAAGAAACCTTACTTTTAGTCTGATTTTTATCACCTAATAAATTGGGTATACTCTCGCCAATCACAAAGAGACATAAATACAATGAATGATCTAAACGCACTTTTTGACAACAATATACGCTGGGCCGAAGAGATTAAAGCGGAAGATCCACATTTTTTTGAAAAGCTTGCCGCACAGCAATCGCCTGAATACTTGTGGATTGGCTGTTCCGATAGCCGCGTGCCCGCCAACGAAATTGTCGGTCTATTACCGGGCGAGCTGTTTGTTCACCGCAACATTGCCAATACCGTAGTGCACACCGACCTCAATTGTTTATCCGTTATTTATTACGCCGTAGCTGTACTCAAGGTTAAACATATTATTGTTTGCGGTCACTATGGCTGCGGTGGTGTACAAGCAGCAATGGACGACCAACAAGTCGGCCTGGTTGACCACTGGCTTCGCAATATTCGAGATGTTTATTTCAATAAACAAAACGCCTTCGGGGAAGATCTTAGCGATAAAGAGCGCGTAGATTTACTGTGCGAACTGAATGTGGCACAACAAGTGGCCAATGTATCGCACCTACCTTGCATACAAAACGCGTGGGAAGCAGGACAGGAACTGTCCGTTCATGGCTGGATTTATGATATTCATGATGGGTTACTTAAAGAACTAACACCCAGCATCGATAATGTCGAACAAGTTGCAGAACAATACCGAGTCAAAAGAAAACTTTAATCAACATCCAGTGCATGGCCATCCGTGCACTGGCATATCTAAGTGGCGCGCATGAAATAACTTCCCGTTTTTGAATTCCTGGGTGCACGCTTGCCTTCGTTATAAATATTTGCAATAGCCGGCTATTACGCCATATTGTCGCCTCGACAAGCAAGCACCCAAAAACCCAAACTCCAGCAACTTATTCCGTGCACGCTCCTAAGCTTTAAAATATCGGTAGTAACTTAATAGCAGCATTAACAAACAGCCTAACGCCACCCAAATATATTTTTGAAATACCGCATAATCCAGCACCCCTATAGCACGACCATAAACGGTTGAACGCAGCAGCTGACTGTTAAAATATAAAACCAAAGCCATTACAGCAATAGATGCCATAGGTGACCAAGCCAAGTGCAGCGCGGCCGCCATTAATACCAGCGCAACCAACGCAACGGCTGAAACAATACGCAAACGAATACGACCAGCCGATGCTTCGCTTTGCAGCATCTCTTGCGCACCATCGCCAACAACAAAACCCGCCATAAAAACATTAATTACCCCCACCCAAAATACACTCAAATTCGCCACTCGGGGCACGGCATCGGGCACCAACCACGGCAATAAAGCGGCGGCTAAAAAAGGCAGCATAACGATAATGAGGTAGCGAGTCTTTTTCACAAAAAAGCCTATTTAACAGG
Source organism: Marinagarivorans sp. (assembly GCF_982758155.1). Lineage (NCBI taxonomy): Bacteria > Pseudomonadati > Pseudomonadota > Gammaproteobacteria > Cellvibrionales > Cellvibrionaceae > Marinagarivorans > Marinagarivorans sp. The sequence continues at coordinate 45,237 of NZ_CEXWTU010000011.1, forward strand.
TGTGTATCATTAACATTAATTGTAACTATTCAGCCATGCTCAAATAGGCAGGAAAATGATCAATTCGCCTTTTAGGTGGGCATTATTTCTAAGCCACCTGAATAGTTACCATTAATTAAGTTTGCGGCAAAGTAACGCCCGTCTGCCCTTGGTATTTACCACCCCGGTCGGCATAACTTGTTTCACAAATTTCATCGCTTTCAAAAAACAACATTTGCGCAACACCTTCGTTAGCATAAATTTTTGCAGGTAATGGCGTTGTATTCGAAAACTCTAACGTTACATGCCCTTCCCACTCTGGCTCAAGCGGCGTCACATTCACAATAATTCCGCAACGAGCATAAGTCGACTTCCCCAAACAGACAGTCAATACACTGCGTGGAATTTTAAAATATTCAACGGTTCGCGCTAGCGCAAAGGAATTGGGCGGAATAATACAAACATCGCTTTTAACATCAACAAAGCTACTTTCATCAAAATTCTTCGGATCTACTGTCACCGAATGTACATTGGTAAATATCTTAAATTCGTCGGCACAGCGCACGTCGTAGCCATAGCTCGAAGTACCATAAGAAATTAACCGGTCACCTTTTTCACCATAACGCACCTGCTCTTTAGCGAAAGGGGAAATCATTTCTTGCTCTTCCGCCATTCGGCGAATCCACTTATCTGACTTAATTGACATGTTTTTCTCCAAATAATTAATGAATAAACGCTAGTCGTCGCTTTCCGTCATCAACGGCGATGACGAGGGACTACCGTCAGAAACCAGCGCCTTACGCTGATTCAAAAATAACTGCAAAGCCACTCGCTGCGCGACGGCCAAATATACTAAAGACTCTGGACTCGTTTCATCCGCAATCACAGACGGGCAGCCGCTATCCGCACCCTGCCTAATCGCCAATTTCAAAGGTAAGCGCCCAATCACTTGGGTGTCATATTCTTGTGCTAAAACGTCGCCACCATGCTCACCAAAGATAGCTTCCGAATGGCCGCATTCAGAGCAGGTATGAACTGACATATTCTCAACGACACCCAGCACTTCAATATTTACCTTACGAAATAGCTCTATGCCTTTTTTTGCATCCAACAAAGCAATATCCTGCGGAGTGGTCACAATTACGCTGCCACTAACAGGTACCGTTTGCGAGAGCGTTAAATGAATATCGCCCGTACCCGGCGGCATATCGATAATGAGATAATCCAAGTCTGGCCAATCGGTCTGCCGCAACATTTGTTGCAAAGCACCGGTCGCCATCGGACCACGCCACGCCATTGGCGTATTACCACTGACTAAATTGCCCATACCTATGGCAAACACACCATGAGGCGACGGAATGGCGATCATGCGTTTACCGGGTAGAATTTCGGGGCGCTTGTCTTCTATATCCAACATTACCGCTTGGCTAGGCCCGTAAATATCAGCATCAAGAACGCCAACCTTGGCCCCTAAAGCCTTCAAGGCCAGCGCCAAATTGACCGCCGTTGTAGATTTCCCCACCCCACCTTTACCTGAAGCTACTGCGATCACCTGCTTAACACCTGCAATCGGCTCTCGACCCTGCGAAAGTACAGGCAAAGCTGGTAACCACTGAAATTCAACACTCACGTTGCTGTAATCGGCAATTAAAGCGACTTCAATAGATTCAGTGATCGCCTCTTTGTTTTTTTGTAGAACTTGAGGTAACTGCAGAATCAACGAACAGCGCTCGTCACCACTCTCGGACGAAATATCGACCCCTACCGTCACGTCAGCCACCGAGCAAGCAAAATCAACGATTACCGGCACAGACGATAATTTAGTGGCCAATATCGAGGGCAACGATACAAGAGGTAAAAAAGAGAACGGCGAAATAGACATAGAACTTCTGCAACAATAAAAATGAGGTCGCCATTTTAGCGGCTATCACCTTCGGGTGCACTCAATCCCAGCATTTAATCGCCAAACAGCAAAAAGCCTCGAAACTATTAGCTTCGAGGCTTACGCGATATCACATAAAAAAGGCTCCCACATTAGCGTGCGGGCCTTTTAAACGGTAAAGCTACTTAACGATAACATCGCCATCGTTATGCTCTTCAGGTTCTTCCTCTAACAGAAGCTCCGGCTTATTTTTACAGGCTCGCGCTAAAATATCGCGGCGTTTAGCCAACAACAAACCAATGGCTTCAGCTTGCGCTTCATCAACACCGGTGATGTTTTGCTCGATCAAAGCTGTAATGTTTTCTGCCAGCTCCAACATTTTGTCATGGTCGTCGGCATCTTTTTTGTTTTTGAACATAGCCCCATCCCGATCACATTGCCAAACAGCAAGTACTGCCATAAATGTATCCTCACAATTAACTGTATGTACGAACAGTATTCGTTTTGATCCACGGGGTCAAGGTTTATTATCCCCAGACCCTGCATTACAGTGAAACAATTAATGTAACTATTCAGCCATACACAAATAGGCCGGCAAACTGATCATTTTCTGGGCCGTTCAAGCCATCCATGGGC
>NZ_CEXWTU010000012.1:0-46720 GCF_982758155.1 Marinagarivorans sp.
TGAGAAAACAGGCTCCCTCGTCTAATTGGACAAACTATTATTGCCTCGCCCCTAAGATATTCCCATCACACGGAAAGAAGCACACCACTGCGCATTAGCCATCGACGTACCCACAAAACCTCCACTTTCAGAGACACTCATTCATTTCGTACCCCAATGTCGCTTTATATTTACCACTATGAACCTGTATACTTTGTGCGCTTATATTAGGGGTGAAAATGCTGAAGTTACGATTCAACGACAATCGACAAGATCCCGTCTGGGTAGTAGAGAAGAACTTTACTATCGGAAGCGACGATGACAACAGTCTTGTTATCAATGATGCTTCCGTTAGCCCACAGCACGCAAAACTTAACGGTGCGCGGCAAACGTTCGTCCTAAAAGACCTAGGCAGTGCCGAGGGCACCTATGTTAATGGCGACGCGATTAACCAGCACGCGGTCGCCTGTCACGACGTGTTGAAGTTTGGCGATGTCGAAATCACCATTGTCGACCCGGCCAGTGAAGCCCAAGGTTATGAATGGTCTCTCATTGCAAACTCAGGCTTTTTATCCGGCCAAGAATTCCCTTTACGTATGAGCGAAACCGGCTCAGTTGTTATCGGCCGCGGCAAACGCTGTGATATCGCTTTTCCCGGTACGCACCTCTCCAAAGAACATGCGCGTTTCACCGCCAGCGATGAAGGCTTACACGTTGTCGACCTAGATACGGATAACGGTATTTTTGTCAACGACGAACGCATTGAAGAGGCCGTTCTTCGCGCCGGCGATAAAGTAAGGCTGGATGTTTATAGCTTTCGCGTTTTTGGCCCAGGCATTGACCAACCTCGCTCTGCAATTGCCAAGCCCGCTGCCGCCACCCCAACACTAAAGGATGATGAACCCACCATTATTCCAAAACAGTGGGTCACAAGACCTACATCTCCCGGCAACCGTTCCGGCATGGAAGTCGAAACACGCAAACCGCCCGTCTTAATTTACGCCTTCAGTGCATTCATGATTGCACTTCTACTGGGCTTATCAGCTTACGTATTCCTGTAACCCTCAAACAGAGGGTTAATCCATTTTTACCCAGCTGCTCAGTGCAGCCAGTTTAAAAGGCTTATTCAAATAGCTCAGCACCAGCTCTTCTTCCGTCACGGCTTCGATCAGTAAGCTTGGCGCGAGCTCGTCACCTTTACGGTAGGTCTTACCGTTCAAAATGACAGCGCTCGCTTTAGCTGAATAAATATGGTTTTGATACATCAACGTAGGAATACGGTTTTGAAAGCTTTCGGGCAACTGATGTAAATACGGTAATTTTGCATAGGGATCGATAACTTTTTGCTGAATAGCCTCCCCCTCAACCTGCGATTGTAACCACAAAGCCTGCAGCTCGTTATCGTCAACCAAAGGACTAACCGCCGGCTTCGGCTTTTGAACACTTGGCGCCCTTACTTCACGCTGCGACTTCTCCGGGCTAATTGATCCGCCATACAAATCAACAACGTCATCTTCTGGTGTCGCCACACCTTCAACCCCAACTTGCCCGTAAATAGCGGCAACTTCAGCCGAGATCGCCGGCTCAGGTTCGCTCACCAAAGGAGCATTATCTATCCGCTCGCCGCCTACTCGCTGGTCTTGCAGTGGCTTATTGATAGCAGCCTGAAGCTCTGATGCTTGAACCTTAGGCTCGGCGAGCGGTGACAACGAAGGCTTAACATCAACAACAGGAACAGGAAAAGCAGGGGGGCGCCCTACACTGCCCTGCACTAACAATAGCCCTAAGCCTACCACCACAAGCAAAAGCAAGCCCAATACACTGTAAAGCATCCATCGGGGAATACCGGCATCTAGCTTGGGTTTAAGCGGTGCGGCATGATATGTGGTGAGGCTGGGTACCGGCTCTTGGTCATCACGCTGACGATCAGCCTTATTCAACGCATCCAAAATTAACGACATAATTAATGTTCCATTGCCGACAAAGGCTCATTAGAAGGCGTTAGCGCACGCAGCGGCACTTCACGCCCCAAGGCCTCACCTAACCGCAACAAGGTTTGCAAGCCCGCCAAACCATCATCTTCAAGCCGATAACTGCGCTGAAAAAGCTTAACGCGCCGCTCTAACATTTTGTTAAATTTGCCTTTCGCTAAAGGCGTACGCTGTTCATCGAGCTTCACAAACTGGCCGGCCAGCCAATCGACTAACGGGCCAGTAGAGCCCACACCAATGGCTTTATCAAAAGCTTCTGGGCGCTGCCACATAATCACATATTCGCCAGTCCACATGGCACCCAAGTCATCTAAGCTCGCTTCTACTTTTTTACCGTTAACTAATGCGGTTGCCATATTGCCATCAATCGCAATTACCGTAACAAAAGCCGCATGCCGCGAAGGTGTATTTAACGAAAGTACCGCCGGCCGATTAGTTGCCAGAAAATCACTCCATGTTCGCGCCTCCATCGTTTCGCAGTGCAAGCCTTTTTTGCTCGCAAGCCAGCAGGGGTAAACAGAAGATCCTTGATCCTCACCCAGGTAATCGAGTAATTGCGCCAAGGCCTGATCTTGATTACGCACCCAAGCATGTGATAAAGCCGGCTTTTCGGGTTCAGGGGCTATGGTCGCAACAACAGGCTCGACCACCAATACAGTAGGTTGAGCATCATGAGTGACCAACAGCCAGATGAGTGTTGATACAATCAACGAGACCAATACCGCTGAACCACCATAAATTATGGGATGCGATAGCCTGGGGGTTCGCTTAAACGCTCGTTCGCGCGGGTCGCCAAGAACTTCATCAGACGCTTGCTGGCAGATGGTTTTATCAACTTCCGTCGACTCTTGAGTAAACGCGCCCAATAACATGCGATCGCATAAAATGTTGATAAGGCGAGGTATTCCGCCGCTAATACCATGCACTTTTTTTACAACATTCGCCGGAAACGGGTCGCGCCCAGGAGGCATACCTGCAACAGACAAACGATGGCGGATGTAAGCTCCCGTTTCCTCAACCGTTAAAGGGCGAAGATGGTAGCGTGCCGTAATACGCTGTGACAGCTGCCGCAAAGCCGGCTTAGCCAGTAATTCATTTAACTCAGGCTGCCCCACCAAAATAATTTGCAGCATTTTTTGAGTATTGCTTTCAAGATTCGTTAGCAAACGGATTTGCTCTAAGGTTGATATACGAAGCAACTGCGCTTCATCAATCAACACAATACTATTGCGGCCATTACTGTGATTCAGCAATAAAAACTCATACAGCTTATCGGTGAGTATTTTAATGCTGGTTTCATCAACATCATAAGTCACACCAAACTCATCACAGATGCTACACATTAAATCCCGCGCACTGGCCGCCGGGTTCATCACCATAGCCACATCGGCATTGGCTGGCAGCTGCTCCAACAGACAACGTATGGTCGTTGTTTTGCCGGTACCCACCTCTCCCGTCAACATGACAAAGCCGCCGCTGTTAACGCCATAAAGTAAGTGCGCCAATGCCTCGCGATGCTGGGCACTCATGTACATATAACGGGGATTAACCGCTATAGAAAATGCTTGTTCTTCAATACCAAAATAACTGTGGTACATAACCTAATTTATTCACTTGGTTGTTTAATGTTGAAAGCGCATGTCACGTAACACTGCGACACTTAAAAACACGCGAAGGCAAAACTCGCCAGAACGGCGGTGATGATAGCGTGAATACTGAGGTCGAAGCAAAAAAGCAGAGGCCAAAAACACAAAAGCGTTCCATTCAATAGCGCAATTGTGCGATAGAAGGGAACGCTTTTAGGGGTGAGGTGATAAAAACTTAAGAATTAGACAGGCTCACGATACGGAGCGAGAGTTAGTGCAACTGAAAGACAGCAACTCGCTAGGCGTTATTCTTCATCCCAAAGCAAGCCATCCAGCATGCGCTTGCGGCTTAAAATCATGTCTTGATAAGTTTGCAATGTATTGTAATCGATCATGTCATTGCGGGTGCGCAAACGATACAACTGCCCCTCTAGCGAGGTGATTTCACGCGCTAACTGCTGCTTTAGCAAGCGTGAATCACTCAAGTTTGCCCCCAAAGCAGCCATCGCCGAAGAACTCTGCACTGCACTTCCTGATAAATAACGCATTTACGCCTCTATTATTGTTATTACAAACCAATCACTACCCGTTGCACCTATTAAGGTACGTAGCGACATCCGCTTGCTTATTATTCATACCTTAAAGGCATACTAGCTTTTAACGAGAGCCTCAAAGGCGACTCATGATTAAGTTAGGCAATAATATCCAATAACATACTAAAGTATGAACTTTTCAGGCGACACAAAATGTTTTAAACGTCATGTTTTTCAAACGCCGGTTTACATGATCACTGTTCAACCTGGTCGATTGTTTTGTGATCTCCGCGGAAGAGGACGGGGAAAATCTGGCTCCAGTCTGTATAGACTAACGTTTAATATTTGCCTTCAAAAGGTCTCGCACCATGAAAAGCGCTGCGATCGTCCGAGCCTCTGTAACATCCTCACGGGCGATCAGTTCTGCGATATCGTCCAGCGAGTGAATTTCGACCTCTAAGGGCTCAGGCTCATCCCCCTCAAGCTTACTGGGCGTTAAGCCCTGAGCTAGAACAATTTGCGTGGTGTGCTGCATATAGCTGGGCGACTGCGACATCAGCTTTAGCTTTTCCAAGCTTGCAGCGGCATAACCGGCCTCTTCTTGCAGCTCACGATTAGCCGCCTGCTCAAAGGTTTCACCGGGGTCGACTTTGCCTTTTGGCAAGGTGAGCTCGTAGCGCTCCACGCCTGCGCCGTATTCACGCACCATAACCACACGGTTATTCGGCAGAATGGGCACAATAAGCACAGCCGCATGACTCCCCATTAAACGTTCGTAATCACGGACCTCGCCGTTACTAAACTTAAGCTGCAAGGCCTCCGCTTTAAACAAACGGCTCTGGCACACGGTTTCGCGCTTTAATATTTCTGGGGGGATAGGCATACTAACTCCGACTGATTAAATGGTTTGCTTGCGCCCTATGACTGACATCCCCATACCTTCACAACCTGCCTACGCTCTAGATTGGAATGCCATAGATACTGTGCTTCTGGATATGGATGGCACACTTCTGGATTTACACTTTGACAATTACTTTTGGCTAGAACACCTACCCATACGATACGCAGAGCATCATAAGCTTGATTACACCGAAGCTCGAGAAAAACTGCACACGCAAATTAAAGCCTATGAAGGCACGTTGCAGTGGTACTGTTTAGATCATTGGTCCGAATTGGTGAAAATGGACATTCCCGCGTTAAAGCGAGAAATTAGCCACAAAATAAAAGTACGCCCACATACCGAACATTTTCTATCGTTTTTAAAAGCACAGAAGAAAAAAGTGATTTTAGTCACCAACGCTCACCGTGATGGCCTAGAGATAAAACTGGGCATCACAAAAATAGATTCGTACCTAGATGTTGTGGTTTCGTCTCACGATTATCAAATCCCTAAAGAAGCACCCGAATTTTGGTTGCAGCTACACGCCAGTGAGCGCTTTAATCCTGCGCGCACACTATTTATTGATGACACACCCCGCATAGTTGCAAAAGCACGTGAATTTGGTATTGCGCACCTGGCCTGCATTACCCACCCTGATACCAAACAAGAGCCCCGCCCCGCTTGCGATCAAGACTTTATCTATATCGACGATTTTGACAAGATAATCCCACACTCAGCCAACCCATAAAAATAGCACCCTATCTTATGACAACAATCGAACTGACTCGTGTGCGCATTGATAAATGGCTCTGGGCTGCCCGCTTTTATAAAACGCGCAGCTTAGCCAAACAAGCTATCGACGGAGGCAAAGTGCATGTAGATGGCGCTCGCGTAAAACCCAGTAAAGAATTAGTCATCGATATGCTACTCACCATTACTCAGGGGCACATTCAAAAAACAGTGCAAATTACTGCGCTGTCCGAGCAACGCCGCGGGGCGCCCGAAGCAGCCCTACTTTATACTGAAACCGAAGAGAGCCAGTCCAAGCGAGAACAGCTTGCACTCGAGCGCAAAGCCGCTGGATTAAGCATTACCCACCACGACACCAAGCCCAATAAGAAACAGCGCCGACAAATTCACCGCTTCAAAAATGTCAATGCCGAACCAGAAGCCTAAGGGACGAGGCAGTAATACTTTATCCAACAATACTGGTTTCCTGCTTCCTCAGCTGCGTTGCTCGAAGCGTTACAGGCCCAGGCATGCGCCTCTTCGAGCGCCTTGCTGAGAAAACAGGACCCTGCGTCTAATTTGGACAAACTATTATTGCCTCGCCCCTAAGACTCGAAACTGATCAACGCTTTGCCTTTGCGCGTGATAAAATTCGCTCTTTAACCCAACACACCCGCAATGCCGCACACTTTAAGCTGGCTAACACCGGCTGGAAATTGATTTACCGATTATGACCACAAAAAAAACTGACCCCGATTTAACCTCCACGCCCATTACACCAAAGTCTTCGGATGATTCCATCACCCGTTTTTACTTTGATGACTGCGATATGCGTGGCGAGATGGTGACACTCAGCCGTAGCGTACAAGACGCGACCGAGCATCAAAACCTACCCGTAAATGCGCAAGCGCTTCTTGCCGAGTTTTTAAGTGGTGCCGCATTGCTGGCAGGCATATTAAAATTTGAAGGTTTACTCACACTGCAAATTCGCGGCGACGGTTTGGTGCCTCTGATTATGGCTGAAGCCACCCACGAGCGTAGCTTGCGCGGCATTGTTAAGCTTGCCCAGCAAGAGCATAACAATGGCGTGATTGTGACTAATGCCGACATCGAAGGGAAATCACTACGCGAGCTTGTGGGTAACGGCGTCTTAACACTTACCATCGACCCCGTTAAAGGGAAGCGCTATCAAGGTATTGTTCCCATTGAAGGCGATAACATTGCCGACTGCCTCAGCCATTATTTCGCACAATCTGAACAGCTACCCACCAAACTTTGGTTATTCAGCGACAACAAAAGTGCTGGCGGTTTATTTTTACAAAGCCTGCCGGCCATTAGCCGACAAACCGAATACCTAGACGATTCGGAAATGGAACCTGCCGAACGCGCCGCCAATGACTGGCAAACACTGGTGACGCTAGTGAATACCCTGAAGACAGAAGAAAGCTTAACGCTGCCGCATGAAACACAACTAACACGCCTTTTTCATGAATTTACGCTACGCACGGCAAGCAATGTACCGGCACAATTCGCCTGCACTTGCTCACAAGAACGCAGCGAAAATGCGATTGCTGCTATCGGAAAAATCGATGCTTACACCCTGTTAAAAGAGCAAACCACGATTGAGATTGATTGCCAGTTTTGTGGCAAGAACTATCCACTCGACAGTGAAGATCTCGACCGTATTTTTAACAGTAACGATCAACTGCATTAAGCCACCCGTACCATTCAGCACCGACTCAAGACCAAGAGCTTTTTATGCCAGCAACAGCCAATAACTCTATCGACCTTATGATCAGCGCCGCGTGGATACTTCCTATGTCGGCCAATCCTCGCGCATTGCAAAACTGCAGCCTGATGGTAAGCCAAGGTAAGATCATTGCCATTGAGCCGACAGCGCAAGCAAAAGCAAAGTACGTGGCCAAAGAACACATACAGCTAGACGAGCATGTGATTATGCCGGGCTTAATCAATGCCCACGGCCATGCTGCCATGAGTTTGCTGCGCGGCTACGCGGATGACCTCCCATTAATGCGCTGGCTAGAAGACCACATCTGGCCAGCAGAAGCACAGTGGGTTGATGAAAGCTTTGTTACCGACGGCACAGAGCTAGCCATTGCCGAAATGCTAAAAGGCGGCACTACTTGCTTCAGTGATATGTATTTCTACCCCGAAGCCACCGCCGAGGTAGCACGCACCAGCGGTATTCGAGCGCAAATTACCTTCCCTATTTTAGACTTCCCCACACCTTGGGCCCAAGACCCAGACGAGGCGATTACCAAGGGGCTTGCTCTTCACGATAGCTACAAAGCCATGGAACGAATTACCATTGGCTTTGGCCCCCACGCACCCTATACAGTATGCGACGAAGTTTTTGGGCGAATCGCAATGTTAAGTGAGGAGCTGCAGGCCCCGATTCAACTTCACCTGCACGAAACCCAAGGTGAAGTGGGCGATGCTATTGCCGCTAACGGCGAACGGCCGATCGACCGAATGCAACAACTTGGCATACTCACACCACGCACCCAATGCGTGCACATGACAGCCCTTAACGAAAGCGATATTGCCATTACGGCACAAAATGGCGCCAGCGTGATTCACTGCCCCGAATCCAACTTAAAATTGGCCAGCGGCCTATGCCCCACCCAACAATTACTGGATGCCGGTATAACTGTAGCGCTGGGTACCGATGGCGCCGCCAGCAATAACGATTTAGACATGTTTGGTGAAATGCAAACCGCAGCGCTGATTGGTAAAATAACAGCCAACAATGCTGAAGCTATTTCGGCGTATAGCGCCCTAAGCATGGCCACGCTAAGCGGCGCAAAAGCCTTAGGTATTGATCACATAACCGGTAGCTTGGAAGCCGGTAAAGCCGCCGATATTATTGCTATTTCACTCGACGACATCACCAGCCTGCCCACTTTCAGCCTGCCCTCACTTTTGGTTTACACCAACCAAAGCCGCAACGTGACGGATGTATGGGTTGACGGTAAACGCCTGCTTCGTAATAAACTGCTAACCACACTTAACGAAACAGACATTAAACGCAATGCAATCGCGTGGCAGAAAAAAATGGCTGAGCCAAAAAACTAAGACAATAGGATGCATTCATGACGACAGCAAATGCCCAACAAAACGAACATCACGCCAATGTCGATGATGCCGAAATCGCAAAATTTGAGCGTGCAGCCAGCCGCTGGTGGGATGCCGAGGGTGAATTTAAACCCTTACACCAAATGAACCCAATGCGCGCCAACTTTATAGACCGTTGTGCAAAAGTCGCCGGTAAACAATTATTGGATGTTGGCTGCGGCGGCGGTTTGTTAAGTGAAGCGATGGCCCAGCGTGGAGCACACGTGACAGGCATAGATATGGGCGAAGCGCCGTTAGACGTTGCGCGCATGCATGCCAGCCAAAGTGGCTTAAACATCAACTACCAACAAACCACCGCTGAACAACATGCCGCTGAAAATGCAGGCACCTTTGATATTGTGTGTAGCTTAGAAATGCTAGAACACGTACCCGACCCCGAGAGCGTTATTAATGCCTGCGCCGCATTAACAAAACCCGGCGGCGATCTTTTTTTCTCCACACTCAACCGCACCCCGTTGGCCTACATCATTGCCGTATTGGGGGCTGAATATGTCGCCAAGATTCTACCGCGCGGTACACACGATTATAAAAAATTCATCACCCCCGCCGAACTTTCTGGCGCCTGCCGACGAGCCGACTTACACGTTAAACAAATAACGGGCTTAGGCTACAACCCTATAACCCAGCGATTTAACGAATCAAAGCATGTGGCCATTAATTACATTGTGCATGCGCATAAGCTATAAAACCCAAACACATGCGCAGTTTTATTTCCACTGAGCCAATTGAGATACGCGTGTAATTAGAAGAAATAACTTACCTGCGTAAGCTGAAATCTTATGAGACAAGTACCTAAGAAGACTAGCATAAGTGTATATTCGGCAAGAGATTACAGCGGCCAGTATGTTCGCCCCCTAAAAACAGAAGCGAACACATTGGACAGCCTAATTTACCGGTTGTATTTTTTAATTAGCGATATGTTCAAAATCATCAGAAATATTAAAAATTACAGTACGAGTATCGTCGTAGCTCGAACCAAACTTGTATGTTCCAGCTACGACGACACCAAATACAGGATCATATTTTACTTTCTTAAGTTGAAAGTTATTCGATAAACGAGAGATGTAGATACGCTCTTGTTCGCCACCATTTCTAAAACGGGACACGACTAAAGGCTCACCAGATACAGCGCTATCGTTATCCTTACCGACCAAAATAACATCTTGATTAGAAGACAATACGGCATAGCAATAGTTAACGCCGCCTAAATATATTGCCTCTGGTTCACCAGCATCCCTAAACAGGGTCGCAGCACATCGGTCATAATTGCTATAACTCACAACGATATTGTCATTCATTTTAGACATGCTGTTAATTGAAGAGTTACTTAAGCCACCGCCAGTAACAATTGATGTCACATCGCCTTGGGGAGTAATTATTGCTAAAAAAGCTCCATTTTTAGTTGTTACCGGAGTAAAAACATCATCCGAAGCGTCGCCAGTATTATCGAATGTATATCGGCCTGCTGCATATATCTCATCATTATCAATGAGTAGTTGACTCAGGTATTGCAGCTCCCCCTCTTCAGGAGCAGGAATAGTTGCTACGATTGGGTTTTCCCTATTTTCATCAAGAATGGTAACGCGCTGTTCCTGAGAGCTAAGTCTCGAAGAATTACCATCAATATCCCAAATATTGTAAGTACTAGCATAAACAACTCGGCCGTCACTGAGTGTTGCGGCATTTTGAACGCGATCTTCTAGGCGGGTATTATCATCCGGCATTTCCGACTTAATAGTTTTATGCCAAAGATAACTGCCAATATCGTTTGTTCCTATGATGGTGCTATTTTGGTAGTTTATCGAACTACCTGTGGCAATAGCACCACTGGCGGCTTTTGCTAAACTACGAGGAGACCGCGCTATGCTCCCAAACGATTCCGTCGTTGCAGCATTACCACCCCGGGCTACTTTAGCGATATTAAAATCATCGCCACTACCGTCGCCGCTGTTACCATTTGCAGATAAAAGTGTAATCGCAGATGTATCGATAATGAAATCTACGGGCCTATCGGCAGAGTCAAATCCAAATGTTGCAATATCTTCTTCTATGTAAAATAGCCCCAGATTGAATTTGCTAGACCTATACCACTCGCTCTGATGGCCTACTTCATTTGATGTTTTAGCACGAACGTAATAGCCACCTGCCGGAAGTGAAAAATCCGTGTGTGTATTATTATTTGAGGTGTAGTTATAAATAACGTTATCGAAGGCGTAGTCTTTAGCAACTTCAACAATTACGTCTTGCGACTGTTCCCCCCAATTAACATTAAGGAGTAATTCAGTCTCATTAACATTTTCGGTGAGAACGAGATTAGGCGCGAAAGGTGCCGACACGCGGAAGTTGAAAGTACCGATGGCACCCTCTCTTCCTAAGGCATCTACACCACGCACGCCCAAGGTATAGAATCCAGGCTCAGCGGTTGCGACCTCAACACTTAAATCACCAGCATCTACCCATTGGTCTGTCAGGCGGTATTGGTAGCTGCTTGCGCCAGCGATCTCAGGCCATGAAACGGCAACATTTTGAACATTGCTATATTCCGTTAGCTCCGTTGAAAAAACAGGGGCTTTTGGCAGAGCAATGGTGAACCTTTTCGCTTGACTCCAAACACCAACATTACCGTCGGCATCTACTGCTCGAGCGCGAACGTTATAGGTTCCAAGCATCAGAGACTGAAGGTTTACAGCGGTTAAATCCGTGCTAGTTATCGAACCCGCATACTCATAGTCATAAGAAACTGCACCATCAACAGGATTCCAACTTACAGCTAATTCATCGATGCCATAGTAATCAGATCCATTATTAGCCAATGTGACGTTGACTCTGTCTCTAATTGCGGGGGAAGAGTAATCAATAAACTCCACTGGGCTTTGAAGTTTACGGCCGTCGGCCAACGTTACTTCTACAAACCAGTAAGCACCCGTTAGACCGCCAACTACAAAATACGGATCCCAACTAAAGGAAAACGGGGCATCAGATAATGTTTTAATAGGCTGATCGTTAACAATAAGGGTAACTTGAGTGAAGTTCGCATTGGGGTCGAGCGCCACATCGAAATCGATTACGTATTCTTCTACCGCACTATTAATAGTGATGGCAGGTGATGTAGGTTCGCTAACGAATATATCACCAACATAAACCCAGTCACCCCATTGATCGTCTTGAGCGGCACGAACCCTTAGCGAGTTTACACCTTCGTCAAGGGGTATATTTGCATCAGGAGACTCGATTTTAATCGCTAGATTGTCATTGGTACGGTATTCATATTCTGTGGCGCCGGGAACAGGGCTCCACTGAACAGATACGCTATCGGTACCATAAGCATAGCCTTGTAGCGTTTGGGGATCAGTGAGAGCAATTGCTGGAGCATAAGCATTATGATTGATATTGACCAACGAAATATCCGAACGCAAAAGTTGATTCGTTGCGGTAGTCGCTTTTACAACAATAGAGGCCTCTTCAGCAGAAGACTGAAAGTAAGGATTCCACTCTAAAGAGAAAGGCGCTTCTCCATCCGATGCGACTTCAACACCATCTACAAGCAATACCACGCTTTTATAACTTGCTGAAGGATCAAGATCAACGCGGACCTCCGTAACACCTGAAACTGTAGCGCCATCGGCGGGAAAAGTAATCAGCGGGGCTAATACAGCTGGCGTTTCACGGGTTGTTTGCTGCTCATCACCGGATGAACCGCAACCCTGCATTACAAAAATACAACTACCCAGTAAAATGCTTTGAATTGTCCTTGTACTAACTTTCCTCATATACCTCTCCTACTGACTATGATAAAGAGGCACGCAGCCCCTTTGTTTATTCGTTTTGTGGATTAAGCGGTTATTCTAAATCAAAGGGTATTGAAATACGTTTCTTTTTCTTCGAGAGAGGGAGCCTGCGGCTTTAGATTAGCAATACTCATAAGATCGCTCATGAATCGATGTAAAAAAGCCCGCCTGCGCATAAATTTTTCCAGATCCATATATTCTACCAACCTAGCCTCTGAATCATCGAACTGCTGCTGAAGCTCCTGCATTCGAGAGCGCTTACCACTTACCCACTGATGATAATCGTTTTGCTGATCGGCAAGTGGTCTCTCTTGAGTTATATCAGCCGTGTAACGAGTCTCTTTTAGTTGCTTAAGATGTTTCGTTGAATCAATAAACTGACGTAATTGTTCCAAGGGCAAGGAACTCATAGGAAGCTTTTTAGAGTGAATGCTTTGCGGAGCAAAAAAAGATTGCCTACCAATACGGCCAGCAGCGGCAACGATTAATGGTTTAAGCTCAGCATCATTGGCTGTTTCAAGAGAATAAACCCTAAGATCGTCTAAAAAAACAGAACTAATGGCAAGCGTTAAATAATCATCTTGCTGTTGAATATTTATAATGTCTGGGTGTGTAGGTGTAACCTGCCCTTTAACAACAATTTTTTTACAATTCGCTAGACCCTGCCTACAAGAACGATACTTAATGATGTTTTCTAGTGATTCCAGGAGCTCACGACTATCGTTTTCATTCAAGGCGATTGCAGCACGAAGGTGAAGGCTACTAGGAAAAAATGAGTCTCTAACTAGCGCCTTATCAATACTCACTTTTGCTTTATCTACGAGGCCAAACTGCCAATAACTAAACGCCAACCAATAATCATTTTCCCTATAATGAGGGAAAGTATGATCCAACCTTCGCGCAAGCCTATTCATAGCTTGAAAGTCATTCAAGTCATAAGCCTGTTGAACGGCCTCATTTAGAACGTAAGCGTCACTACTATCAAAGGCATATGTTATTAGCTCGCTGCTTGGAGTCACGCCAGCCTTTACTCTTACTAATAAGTTTTGACCACTCAAGAAGAATACAAACCAAACACAGCTTGTCAAAATACAAACAGTAAGCAGACTCTGGTGAAATAATGAAAATACTATTGGGAGGCCATGAGTTAAATTCAATTGCAGAGTCTTTATTTTTCGAGGAAATATTATCTGCTCTCGCCAAGCCATAGCGACTACCCATGCGGCCATCGCATATGCCAGCATATTGATAACCACCATGCGTTCAGCTACAGAGACTAAGCTATGCAAATGATAAGAAACTAGCCCACAGAATATACCAGTAGCATAAAGCTGATATTCACGACTTTCACTCAACCTTATAATGCGTACAGCCCAATAGAAAATAGAAAGCCAGAATAAGAAATATGCAATAAGCCCTAAGATCCCACCCTCCTGAAGTACCTCCAGCCATTGATTGTGAGCATGATTGAAACTGCGCTCTCCTATATGCAGCCTCCAGTCGTTAGCGACATATTCGAAAAATAATGGGTAGGATGCTCCAGGGCCATACCCGAACCAAGGCGCCTCCTTTATTGAATTGATTGACGTCTCCCACACTAAGAACCTTGCTTTCCAGGCTACGCCTTCAGACAAATCGTTAAAACGGTTTAGTAATGGATCGTTATCAACAACCGATAGTGCTAAAACAGCCGCGATAACAACAAATGCAAATGAAAGTAACGCGCGATAACGCGGAGACAGAGTGAATACGATAAAAAAATAAAGTATTCCACTAATAATGAGTGCTGCAATAGCACCTCGAGTACCAGCAAGAGGCAATGTATACATCGCCAGCAAAAGAGTCGCACCAACAAACATAGTCGAGCTTAATTGCAACTTAGTTGCCTGATGGCGGATGGAGACCAATAAACCCGAAAAAATTACCGGCATTGCAACAACGACGAAGGCAGAAAAATAGTTTGAGTTACCAAAAGTTGATTCAATTCGTGCAACAGGGCCAGTAAAGACCGATGGCACATTGAGCAAGGCCTGATCTACCCCGTTTAACCCTATAAGCAGATAAGGAGAAAATCCGTAGGATTCCACAACACCAACACCACAAACAAAAGTCAGAATGCTAGCCAGCCAAAAGCATATTGGTGTATAACTTTTCACATACCGAAAAATCAGCAGACAAAAGCAGAACCATAATGCAAGAGCAATTCTGCTGTATATTTCGTAGAGTGTACCGTTAATGTAAATGTGCTGACTTAACGCCAACCCCGGAAGCGTCGCGAGAGTAGGGATTAAAGCAAATAGGAATGGCTTATAGAATTGGCGGCTTACCGTGAGCTCACCACCTCGTAGAAAATAAAACACACCCACAAAAACCATCGAGAAACTTAAAAAAGCAAGCTTTAAATAGTCAACCTTATTGAAAATATGACTACCTGAAACATTGACAAAAAAAAGCATTGCGCCAATAAGATGGATTTTTGGTGTCGTCAATGCTGGCAACAGCCAGGCTTGGGGGCGATCAAGGAATCTGCTTAGCATAAATAGTGGCTGATCATTACAGGCAAAGTCATATGGAGTATTTTAGGAGACAACTTACTTGGTTTACACAAAAGCGATTTATAGCTCAACAATCTTTGCTATTCAAAAATAGAAGCTAGGGGGACCTATTAGGAACACTGGATGTAGATGACTAGCTATCGATTGAGTAACTATATCAGGTGGGCTCGAAATAATGCCCTCGAAAAAGGCGAATTGATTATTTTCTGGGCATTCAAGCGTCGGGAACGCTTGCATAGCGTCCAAGGATGGCTTGAGCGGCCCAGAAAATGATCGATTTGCTGGCCTATTTGAGCATGACTGAATAGTTACTCGATTTAAACACGCAAGCCCTTAATCGATGTAGCAATTATACGGCAAAGGCATAAATTGTGGCGATTAGAATTTGGGGCACGTCTTTACTTAGCGTAAGGATTAGCAGTCAGAAGCATGCAATGCTATCCCGAAATCGTTAAAAGGCCGATAATCTGAAGCCGATTATATACAATCTGACACGTCTAAACACAATAACACCACTAATACAATCGGTGCGAGCGCTGTAAACGTTGCATGTGGTCATGCGGCAAACCACTTATTTTTGCAAAAGTAGGCCATTGTTCAACAGCAGCCACAACATCATCAATCACTCGATTCGCCTGTTTGTGTAGGCATTTAAAACCCGCAGCCACATTCAGTAAATCATTGCGCTCTAAGGCATCGGCTTTAGTTGGCGGCGGCCACTGGGGTGTAAAACCAAACGCCGGCGCCAAAGAACACTTGCCACCCTCCGTCACCAAAAAACCTAAATCCTCAAGCGGGTTGCTGCCATTACGGGTAATCGCATCAAATACCATGTGGCGGAATAACAGTAATAGCTGTTGATTAGAGCAATGCCACTGCTCTGCAATATTGAGCACTTGACGATACCCCGTGATCACACAGTTTGGATTGTCGGGCTCGCTAACTGGCGCCCGCAAATAGCTAAACCGCATAAAATAAAGAAAGCCCTGCTCACTAAAATCGTGCCTTGCCACGAGTAAAGCACTCTCTAGCACCTCTGGTGATTCTAATAGCTGAGTGGGTACACAAGCCAAGCCTGCAGCTTTGGCCATCAAGTAATAACTATGCCGTGCACGAAAACCGTCACCGCTCCCCTTTTCATTTTCAGCAGATAAGTACCAAGGTGTGAAGCCTGCCCCAGGGCATAATGCTGAAAAACTAAATTTATCTTTATTATTAAGCCAAACGGGAATTTGCGCTGCTTTGCCCTTCGCTTGCGAGTTAACAGCCATCAGCGTTTGCGCCTTTGATAACCGGTGACTAAGTGACTCATCAGTTGTATTGCTGGCAGCAGCTCCAATCAGCTCAAGCCCTATTGCACGAGGCCTTATCGATAAAGAAGATGCCGCAGGTAATAACGCCGGTAAATCAAATATATCGCATAAAACAGAACTTACACTGGGCTCATCCCCTGTCGCCGTTAAAGCGAGTGACGACAACGCGCACGAATAAACCTTAGGCAACAACGGCAACTGTAATGGCGCCAACGAAAAACCAGTTTTAATCCAACGCGGGGCATATTCAAACGCCCAGCACTGGCTAACCGCATCAAACGACAATGCGCCAACCATGCGCTTGCCGATACTCACCTTCCATACCAATGGGGCCGCAACAACTGTTGCCGGGTTACTCAAAACCAGCCGTTCGGCAGCGACAATCACTGCCTATAACCTTCAGCGTGACTTTCATCAAGGCGTAACCCCTGCGCAAAATTGCCATGCGCACGCCGGCGCTGTTTGCCGGCATTGTTCAGCAACGCCATAGGGCTGTAAGGCTGTTGCGGCAAAAGGCTATGTAAGCCTTCGTTCGCACCAAGCAGCCTTAACAAACCCACAAAAACTTCCAGCTTAACCTTGCCCTTAATAGCACTGCGGTAAGTACCCTCAGAAATCCCTAGCTCTTGCGCCAACGCCTGCTGCGGAATATTAGCTTGCAAGCGCAACTGCTCTAGCCTTGCACCTAACGCAGCAGCCATTTCAACATCAGTCATTTATTTCTCCTGCCTGCACTAATTTAAACCTCAACTAATTAATGCTAATGAGTAAAAGATATCAGTAATCCACAACTTTTTAAGGCTTACCCAATTCAGCCTAGCTTAAAAAATACGAGCGAGCCGAAAAAACACCGCTTTAACAAGTCATAGAGCAGCGCCGCTTGCAGTGATAATCAATCCGAAGGGATGATATTGAGAGAGAAGAGCAAAGAAGATCAGTGCGAGAAAACAGCAAAATAGTGATCGGGAGTTATGCGAAATTTAGAGAGTAAATTCTGTGCACTGCCCTGTCGTCGTGCAGTGAAAGGATTCAAGAGTGCAGTGAGAGGTAGGGTCAAAATGACGCTCACCTAAAAGGAGAATTGATTGTTTTCTGGGCATTCAAGCGTCAGCCCTTGCAGGGATAGCTAGGGGGTGACAATGCAGGAGCACATTGTCCAGAACGCTTGCATAGTGCCCAAGGATCGTGACAGGGATGTCACTTATTAGAGCAACGCTGGAGCAGTTTCCGATGGCTTGAACGGCCCAAAAAATTATCAATTTGCCGGCATATTTGTGCATGCCTGTGTAGTTACGATAATGCGGCGCTTCACCCAATGGGATTTGCACGCCACTCTCCTTGACCATACGTATTAAGAGCTTTGAGCTGTGAATACCTCACCCTAATCATGCATGGCTAATATCTTGTGGTTTGGTATCATTTTGAAATAGTTGGGAGGGCGTGCGCCATCGTATTGTGTGTTTTGCCCTTGTTATCAAGCAGCCCTAAAATGGATTTCCCCCATGCTCTCACTCCTTAGCCAATGGTCTATCGGCTTCAATATCATCACCTGCCTACTGCTCTGGTGTACCTATCAATGGGTCTGCGAGGCCTTTGAAAAGAGCGCGCTCTCGCGGTTAGCGTGTAGCGCTATGCTGGGCAAGTATTGCTGCACTACAAGCTTGGCATGGCTGGGCGCTAGCAACGGATAGCAGCCTTTTTGAATCGCGCGCTTACTTACTCGTACTCTACTGCTCAACTATTACCTTCTTTGCTTTTTATTCCACGCTCATAACGCCTGATGCCAAACTCGGTAAAAAATATAGTGCTCTAGCTATGCTGCCGCTTCTTGGCGCTTTATTACCTAGCCCTATCGCGATACCTCTGGCATTTTTTCTGGGTGGAGCAGCAGCGCTCTGGTTGATTGTGCGCCTGCGGCCACATAAAGAGCAGCGCCAAAATCTTGAGGTGGAACAGCTAGCACTTGCGGGCATTACAATCGCCGCATTAATTATATTTATGGCTGCGGCTATTGCTCCTTGGTGGGGCGAGCGGGTCTATGTGATCACCTATGCCTACATCAGTGCCGGCGTATTTGCATCGCTGCTTTGGATGTTAATGCGCTACCCCGACTTACTGCAAAAAGCCGTTGAGCTCGTTGCCCAAAGTTATGCCAAATCCACACTGCAAAATGAAAACTGCAAGCATCTCGGGCAAAAAATCGAAGTCCTAATGACCGAACAAGCACTCTACAAAGATGACACGCTTAACCTCAGCAAACTTGCCCAAGCCCTTTCGCTAAGTAACCATCAAACATCGGAATTGGTGAATACCCAATTTGGTATGAGCGTCTCGCGCTACATTAGTTTTCACCGTGTGAATGCTGCCAAAAACATGCTGATCGCAGAGCCCAACGCCTCTGTTTTATCGGTAGGTTTAAGTGTGGGGTTTAGCTCCCAATCCACCTTCTATGCGACCTTCAAAACAACAACATCCCAAACACCCAGTCAATACCGAAAACAACAAAACTAAAACTTTTCGTAACTATTCAGCCATGCACAAATAGGCCGGCAAACTGATCATTTTCTGGGCCGCTCAAGCCATCGGCAACTGCTCCAAGACATTATGCTCCTGCAATGTCTAATAAGGGGCTCCTGCCCCGATGCGTTGCTCTAATAAGTGACATCCCTGTCAAGATCCTTGGGCGCTATGCAAGCGTTCTGGACAATGTGCTCCTGCATTGTCACCCCCTAGCTATCCCTGCAAGGGCTGACGCTTGAATGCCCAGAAAATAATCAATTCGCCTTTTGGATGCGCGTCATTTCGGCCGAATCTGAATAGTTACAACTTTTCAACATTAAAAAACTCCCAGATTATAATTCGGAAACTATGTAACCATCTGTAATATATAGCTTTTTATTTTTTCAGCGTTTTTTTCTCGTCAATGATCAACTAGGAGGGTTTGGCCACTAGCGGCCCTTACACTGGATTCAAATCTTGCATTGGAGGCCAGTATGATTCACTTACATTTACCCAAATTCTTGCGCGCTAATAACCCCAACGAACTACCTTGGTGCCCGCAAAAAGAAACCCGCAATCAACAACAAGCCGAGATAAGCACCGCACAGGAAAACGCCCAGTGCATCTCAAGTTACTATGCGCAAACAAGTGACGGCTACCGCGATTGGAGTCAAAAACTCAACATGCATTTCGGCACTTTTGAATGGGGCATCAACCCCTTCAACTTAGAAAGTATGCTGGAAAACACCAACCGCAAAGTCATTAATAGCTTGCAACTTAAAGGCTCGCATAATCAGCTACTGGATATGGGCTGCGGCCTTGGCGGCACTATGCGCTTTGCCGCCCAATTGCCAGCCATTAAGCGTATTACTGGCGTAACCATTGCGGCCAACCAAGTGCAAGAAGCGGAGGCCATTAGCGCGAAACAACCCCAATGCCACAAGCTAAATTATGTGCTTGCCAACTACCACCACACAGGCCTACCCCAGGAGACCTTCGACGGAGTTTATGCCATTGAAAGTGCGTGCCACAGTAGCGAAACCAACAAAGAAAGCTTAATTAACGAAGCCTATCGCCTACTCAAACCCGGTAGCACATTTGCCCTATGCGACGGTTTTATTAAATAAACTGCGCCAATGAACGCCATTACACGCATATGCTACCAGCAGTCGTGTAAACACTGGGCGCTAGGTAACTTCCCTGTGCTTACAGACACCATCAAGGCGATGGAAAGCGCGGGTTTTGAAGACATTCACATTCAAGACCTTAGTTGGCGGGTACTGCCTTCCGCGCTCTACATTCCTTGGATGGTATTGCGCTACGGCACTCAACTGTTGCTGCAAGCCGACCGCAACCCAGAGCACTGGCACCATTTATTAGCGCCCGCCTGGGGTCTTGCCCTTGCATGCAACCATATGCGCTTTGGATATTACTGCATTAGCGCCAAAAAGCCTCAAGCCTAGCTATCGCCACCTGCAACCCAATCAATAACAAGGAAACACCATGAAAGCTTTCACCTTCGCCTTACTTGGGCCGCTAGTCGGCGGTGGCACCCTCGCACTGCTCTTCTTTCCTTTTATCGCCATAGCAGGCGGTATCAAAGCAGCCGCTAGCATGAGCATGCTATTTATACTCTTCTCCCCCGTTGTGGGCATCATCCCAGCGGTAACCACTTTTATCGTTGTTCACATCCGACGGGGAGCGCGACAAGGGAAAGCACTACAGTGGTTCTCTGCCAAACAAGGCTTCATTACAACAGCCTTATTATTTATCTTGGTTACAGGGCTAAGTAACCTAACAGACATCAACTCAGCCGCACCCCTCACACTCAACTCTCGGCATATCGCGGACCTGCTTACTGTTATCGCGAGCAGTGTAATGTTTGGGGCGCTTGGTATAGCGCCAGGGTATATCTGTGCGAGGGTTGCGTATGCAGCAAGGTAAGCCCCAACAGGTGGACACTACCCTTCAAATGCTTACACACCCAAAGGGCTTCATTTGCCGCATAAAATCAATCAGTTAAATAGACTAACCCAATGATGACCTAACGGTTAAGTAACTACTCAGGTAGGGTCGAAATGACGCTCACCAAAAAGGCGAATTGATTGTTTTCTGGGCATTCAAGCGTCAGCCCTTGCAGGGATAGCTAGGGGGTGACAATGCAGGAGCACATTGTCCAGAACGCTTGCATAGTGCCCAGCCCCAGCACGGATGCGTGGGGGTAGACTTTGCAGGAGCACAAAGTCGTAGATGGCTTGAACGGCCCAGACAATGATCAATTTGCCGGCATATTTGTGCATGCTTGAGTAGTTACACGGTTTAACAAATGGGGATCGCTAGAAGGGAATATCATCATCAAACGCCGTATTGAAGGCGCTAGTAGTAGGCGCGGGAGCAAAAGCCTCTTGTGCAGCCGGCTGCGCTACTGCAGGTGAAGCCCCTACGGCCTCTATTTTCCAAGCCTGCAAACTGGTAAAGCACTTTTCAGGCTTGCCACCACCGGACCACAAACGCCCAGAAAGACTGAAAGAAACCTTCAGCTCATCACCTTCTTTGTAGCCATCCATAAGGGCGCATTTATCTTTGATCAATTCCAAGGCTATGTGATTAGGGTACGCGCTGTTCTCATCGTCGCCCGTAAGCTTGATAACAAACTCTCTCTTGGTAAAACCGTTATTACCGTACTCGGTGGTTTCACCAATGGAGTGAATGAGCCCTTGAATTTCAAACGTTTTTGACATGCTGCGATCCGCTAATAATTGTTAATTGCGAATTTTACCATCTTCAAAGGCACAAGAGCGCGTACTCTGCCGAGCTACGCCCTTAAGCACACAAATCAATGGCGAAAAACTCAGCCAATAGCAACAAGCGATCTTCATCAACGGAAATGGATAGCCTTAGCCATGGTGATCACCGATCGGCAGAGGGCTTTAGGGACGAGGAAACAATATTTCATCCACTAATACTTGATCTCGACCTCCTTACCTTCGTTGCTCAAAGCGTTACATGCCCCGGCATGCGCCCCTTTAAGCGCCTCGACAAGAAAGCCGACCTCTTCGTCTAATTGGACAAACCATTATTGCCTCGCCCCTTAAGCCTAGCTGGTGATCGTGTTTTGCTGTTTGCTGTTGTCCCTATTAGCTTTGCTGATAGCTGTATTGGCTGCTAAACCGAATAAAACGTAGCCTCAACAACCTCAAAAGTTGCCAAGCTTTTAGCGGCATCCTGAGCAAAATCTTTATATTCAACCTCAGCGCGAAAGATGGCCTTTAAATGTCCACGCTTTTCTTTAGCCGGTAAATCCTTCCAAGCCTGCAAAATAGGTATGTGCTTGATTTTGGCATACATTTCATCAAAAACACGATAAGGCGCCCGCTGCGACTCACTTAAAGAAAGGTAATCCATCAGGTTACTGATGCGAACGCTGGCTTCTGCCAGCTCAATTTGCTCCGCCATGTAACTTTTGCCGATAATCCGTAGGCTATTGATGGCACTTTCTCTGTTTTTGGCAATTTTAGCTTCTTGCTCAGCTAACAACAAAGCATCACGTTTTTTGCGTAAATGTAGCTGCCAGTGCAAAAAAACCGCAATGGCGACTAAGCACAGTACAACAAGCACGCCTGCGAACAATAAAGCGGTATGTAACGTATTTTCAAACATGTTTCTTTTAACAACCTTAAAACGACTTATTGATTTTGATGGGTTCACGATTAAACGCTGGGTGGCCATTGTGTATTGGGGGCAATTTTTATCTGCGCAATGCCCTTAAAATTGTTACATTTGCCGGCTAACAACCACGGATTGCACCCCAGCACCATGCACATCGCCTTTTTTGACTCTGGCCTTGGCGGCTTGAGCATTGCAAGAGAAGTTTTCGAGCACCCTCAAGCGCACCAATTGGCTATATCACAATGCAGCTACATTGCTGATACGGCCGCGTTCCCGTATGGCGATAAAGACGATAAGTGGCTGAAAAATCGCATTGAGCAAGTGATTGCGTCAAGTTTACAGGTGATTCAGCCCGACATCGTCGTGGTAGCCTGCAACACCGCCAGCACCCTTGCACTCGATGCTCTGCGCGACCAGTTCACAATACCTTTTGTGGGTGTTGTACCAGCTATAAAGCCTGCCGCGCAGCACTCGCGCAGTAATGTTATGGGTATTCTCGCCACCCCTGCAACCGTGGCGCGGGATTATACCGCACAACTGATCTTGAATTATGCCGATCAACAAACTGTCCATTTGTACGGGGCTGCGGCGTTGGTGGCTCAAGCTGAAAACAAATTACTTGGTGCGGCCATAGATCAAAGCGCGATCAGCCAAGTCTTACAAGCCCTATTATCTCAAGATAAAACAAACACTTTGGATACCGTAGTATTGGCATGTACACACTTCCCGCTTCTGCGCGAAGAGCTTGCAGCCGCGGCAACCTGCCCTCTACATTGGGTGGACTCCGGTGAAGCCATCGCGCGCCGCGTGATTCAGATATGCGGTAACCCGAAGGCCGAAAGCCTAGCCCCCAGTAAGTTCTCGCTACAACTGTTAACAACCGGCGGCATACTCGCAAAGCGCTATCAAAACTTAACCTTTGCGCTCACACCACAACAGCAAGGGCCTTATACATTCAGTAACCACATTGCACTAATGCTGTCATAAAATAGGGCTAAACTGCGCCACAGGTTCGCAAGCCCCCCTGCATAGAAGTATTCAACAAAAACACGACAAAAAGAACAGAACTATGACGATTAAAATAGGTATTAATGGCTTCGGCCGAATTGGGCGCCTGGTAATGCGCGCGGCATTTGATTGGCCAGAAGTGAGTTTCATCCGTATTAACGATGTCGCTGGTGACGCAAAAACACTTGCGCACTTACTCAATTACGACTCCGTCCACGGCAAATGGCAGCACGATGCCAGCGCCGAAGGCTGCGAGATGTCGATTGGGCAGCACCGCATTAACTGCTCACAAAACACTGCTATCGACGATACCGATTGGTCAGATTGTGATTTAGTGATTGAAGCCAGTGGCGTGATGCGACAAAAAAGCCTGCTCGAAGCCTATACCAAACAAGGTGTTAAGCGCGTGGTGGTCACTGCACCGGTTAAAGAAGCGGGTATTTTGAATGCGGTAATGGGCGTAAACCACAGCCTTTTTAATCCAGCAGAACATACCATTGTTACCGCAGCCTCTTGCACCACAAACTGCTTAGCGCCTGTGGTTAAAGTTATTCACGAAAAACTCGGAATTGTGCATGGCTGTATGACGACAATTCACGACCTCACCAATACTCAAACTATTATCGACGCGCCCCATAAAGATTTACGCCGCGCACGCGCTTGCGGCATGAGCCTAATCCCCACAACAACAGGATCGGCTACCGCCATTACCGAGATATTCCCCGAGCTTAAAGGCAAGCTCAATGGTCACGCCGTGCGCGTTCCACTAGCCAATGCTTCACTCACCGATTGCGTGTTTGAGTTAGCCACCCCAACCACAAGCGAAGCCGTTAACGCTTTATTCGCCGAAGCTGCCGAAGGCGAGCTAAAAGATATTTTAGGCTACGAAGAAAAGCCCTTAGTGAGCATTGATTATCGTACCGATCCACGCTCGGTGATTGTCGATGCGCTATCGACAATGGTGATTAACGATACGCAACTAAAACTGTACTTGTGGTATGACAATGAATGGGGCTACGCAAACCGCACCGCCGAACTGGCGCGATTTGTCGGCATGCACGACCAATAACGATGCCTTTAATTTCAAGTACTTTGCGCCCCAACTTATCGGCACTGCAACAATATGGCGTTATAACCGCCAATTATTGGAGCTTTACTTTAACGGATGGCGCTTTGCGTATGCTGGTGGTGCTGTATTTTCACCAGCTGGGTTACGGCGCCCTCGATATAGCCCTGCTTTTTTTGTTTTATGAGTTTTTTGGCGTTGTCACCAATTTAGTGGGTGGCTGGTTAGGTGCGCGTATTGGCCTGAATAAAACGATGAATATCGGTATTGGGCTGCAGTTAATCGCACTGACAATGCTACTAGCACCTACCCCATGGCTGAGCATTGCCTGGGTGATGGCAGCGCAAGCGCTATCGGGTATCGCTAAAGACCTTAATAAAATGAGCGCTAAGAGCGCCATCAAACAATTAGTACCGCACAAAGCACAAGGCGCACTGTTTAAATGGGTGGCCATTCTTACCGGCTCAAAAAATGCGCTCAAGGGAGTCGGTTTTTTTGTCGGGGCCATGCTACTCAGTATATGGGGCTTCGCCGGTGCCATAATGTGCATGCTTGTTTTATTGGCCTGCACGCTATTATGCAGCTTAGTGCTACTGAATAAAAACCTAGGGCAAAGTCAACAAAAAACAAAGTTCTCACAATTGTTTTCCAAATCATCAGCCATTAATGCTTTATCGCTCTCACGTTTGTTTTTGTTTGCCTCGCGGGACGTTTGGTTTGTGGTCGCATTGCCCGTATTTTTAAGCCAATACTGGTCTTGGAGCCCCGCCATGGTCGGTGGTTTTTTTGCGGCCTGGATTATTGCCTATGGTTTTATTCAAACGCTAACACCCGCCATCACCCGAAGAAAACTCCCTAACGGCAAGCTCTGCGCACAATGGGCATTTGCACTCACGACAATCCCAGCAGCACTGACATTAGTGGTAGCCGACGCCAGCGCTAGCGATGTTTTATTTAGTTTAGTTTTTATTGCGGGGCTATTTATTTTTGGCGCAGTATTCGCGGTAAATTCATCCATGCACTCCTACCTCATTGTGCGCTTGGCAACACACGATGGTACATCATTAGATGTCGGGTTTTATTATATGGCCAATGCCGCTGGACGGTTATTAGGGACTGTACTTTCCGGGGCGGTTTTCCAATGGTGGGGGCTAGAAGCTTGCCTATGGGTATCAAGCGGGTTTTTATTGCTTGCCGCATTTTTCGTTGGCATTGTTAAAACAGAATAATAAGGCAAGTTTTACTCTAGTCATCAAGCCTATAAGAGCCCT
This sequence comes from Marinagarivorans sp., assembly GCF_982758155.1. Classification (NCBI taxonomy): domain Bacteria; kingdom Pseudomonadati; phylum Pseudomonadota; class Gammaproteobacteria; order Cellvibrionales; family Cellvibrionaceae; genus Marinagarivorans; species Marinagarivorans sp. The sequence goes on from NZ_CEXWTU010000012.1 coordinate 26,024, forward strand.
TTCAACAATGAATAATGCTCTAAGCTGAATAACACTCTAAGCTTCAGCAGGGTTTTCGGTAAAACCTTGGGCACATAATTTACGCATCAAATGCGCTTCTGAACGTGAAATACCACAAGTGGCAGCGATGGCCTCTTCATCAGCTCCTTCCTCAACCATTTGAGTCGCCTGGGTATACGAAAAGGGTTGTTCAACAATAGGGGCAGGCTTCGGGGTATCAAGCAAAGACTTCAAACGGCGCTCTAAGCGCAGCATACGCTGCCCCATACCGTAGCTGCCCTGCAATGCCAAATGTTGATCTTTTTTAAGCGCTGTGAGCTCAATTGTTAACCGGACATAATCTTGCGTCATCGCACGTAACCGGCGACGCAGCCAAAGCCACAAGCCACTAAAACCAATAACGGTTGCGGCAATAATCATCAGACTTTGAACTGCATTCACGCGAGATCTCCAAGGACGTTAAAAGCCGCCGATAGCGGCCCATTCTTCATCCGAAATTAATTTATCCAACTCAATAAGTATTAGAAGTTCGTTGTTTTTATGGCAAACGCCCTGAATAAACTTCGCGCTTTCTTCGTTACCTACGTTAGGCGCTGTTTCTATTTCAGACTGCTTTAAATAAACCACTTCCGCTACGCTATCAACCAAAATACCCACAACATTTTTCTCGGCCTCGATAATCACAATACGGGTATTGTCTGTCAGCTCGCCAGGCGTGAGACCAAAGCGATTACGGGTATCAATAACTGTAACCACATTACCCCGTAAATTAATAATGCCAATCACGTAATGAGGTGCGCCAGGCACCGGGGCAATCTCGGTATAACGCAAGACTTCTTGCACCTGCATCACATTCACACCGTAGGTTTCCCCTGCGAGGTGAAACGTCACCCATTGCAATACGGGGTCTTCACTGGCTTTCGATTTTGTTAGTTGCGCCGTCATGTACCACATCCTCAAGCAAAGAAGCTGTCAATATTAAATCGTTACTTCTTCAACTATAGACGACAGCAGCATCTGTGCCAGTCGCTATTGGACAACTTAATCACCTATTGAAGAACGGGGGGCGCCGGCTAGCGAGCAAGTAGCTTTAATAATGCCGGTGTATCAATCAAAACACACATGTGCTGCTTAATAGCCCCCGCTAGCCAAGGGTTTGCATCACTTAATGGGCGCCACTGTACGTCACATGCCGAAATAGAGATGGGATTTGCAACACTATCAACAGCAAACGCCCATTGACTATCCGCTAATGCCAACAGATGTAAATCGGCGTCAGTATTCAAACGATTCGGCCTTTCCGGCATAAAAAAAGCACCGGCATCGATGACTTTTAACTGACCCTGCATCAAAGGTTTAACGCCAATGACCCACGAAGGTAGGCTCGGCAATTGATTTAACGGTTTAGTTTGTAAATAAATGTGGCCCAACGCGATTAAGGGAATCGCCAAAGTCACACCTCGCGAACTAAATAGTAATGCCTCAAATGTTTCTTGCCCCCAATCCGGTAATTGATTATTCCAATGCTCACGATAATTAAACACCACTTGCGGTTGAGTTTGCGGGCCATCAACATTGTCATTTATTGGCTCAACTTCAGGCAAAGGCTCTTGACCAATGAGACCCTCAACAACTTCCGTTTCGAGTAAATTCTCCTCAATCATAGCAGGGGCCGAATCTACAGCGTCAGAGACCTCTTCGAGCGCCAAAATATCGGGGGTATTCTGTTGCTCCGTAAACACAGCTGGAGCAATTAACAACTTTTGATCAAGTAGCTTTTGCAGTCCTTTTTTTTGCTCCTGACTTAAAGGGATATCACTCGGAACTTGTTCGACCATCAACCGCTGAATCACTCTTGACTGCTTTGCAGGCGCAGGTTCAAAAGACGGTAGCGCAACGGGAGGTTCTAATGATTTGGCAGCGGTATTTTCAACAATAGAAGGGCTAGTGCGGTTTTCCCACTCCTCATGCTGAGCCTCTTCGATAACGTATTCGGCAGGAGGGGTATCACTACTGTCGACAACGGTCTCGGGAACAGCAAGTTCAGATACTGCATCGCAAGCATCTTTGCTAACCAGCTCCTCGGCGCCTAAAACCTTACCCCCTAAAACCTCAGAATCTAAAACCTCAGAATCTATAATTTCAGAACCTAAACCCTCGTCATCTGAGCTTTCAACACCGGCAAACATGCTCGACATATAATCTTGCAGTGCATCATTCCCAAGCGGATCGCCACTATAATTATTGTCGTGCTCGGAAGGTGTTGTGGCCATAAGCTTTATACATCTCGCATTAGGGTCGAAGAAACAATCAGTTTCTGGCCTACGTATTCAGGCTGAATAGTTACATTTTATTAAGAGTATAGTTCGGTGGCATCAAAATAAACTGACAGTCATCGTTAATGAGCCGTTTTTTGCAGCTCGCCCCCAGTCAGTACTCGATGGTCTATCAACTGCCGGTACAACTGCTGATAGCATGCAACAGCCGCACTCGATGGCGCGAATAGATTAGGCGGCACGCCCGCTTTGCTCGCGTCACGCACACGGGTATCAATAACAATTTTTCCCTGCCACACTTGATCGCCATACTCATTACGCAACACACGTAAACTTTGAACGCTGGCTTGCGTGCGACGATCGTACATTGTTGGCACAATCACAAAAGACAGCGGTTTTGGCCGCGAGCGTGCCAGCATTTTTAACGTATGCAGCATCCGCTCTAACCCCTTAATGGCTAAATGCTCGGTTTGAACGGGAATAATTAACTGCTGACATGCCGCCAAAGCGTTAATCATCAAAACGCCCAATACGGGGGGGCAATCTAAAACAACTACATCATAGTCATCTTCAACCATGGCCAGCGCTTTCGTGATGACCATACCCAAACCTTCACAGGCATGCATTTGCCGCTCAATTGTCGCTAAGGCTGTTGCCGCCGGCAATAATTGCAAGGTTTTTAACGGTGTGACGCGAATTAAAGAATGAATAAACGCATTCGACAACTGGTCTTGCTTTTCGAATAATGTATAACTGCTTTTGTGGGTGTAATCGGGCTCTTGCCGAAAATACATGCTGAGTGAACCGTGGGGATCTAGGTCTACCATGAGTACGCGCTTACCTTCACTGGCCGCAATACCGGCTAAGGCAACCGTCGTGGACGTTTTACCAACACCACCCTTCTGATTTGCTACCGTCCAGATTTCCATCTGCGCCCTACTCGTTTCACGCCATAATTAAGGCTTATGACTAAAAAGCAAACAAGTTTAATGCCAAAACTAAACATTGAAATTTAATAACGCTACTGAAGGTATTAATCCCCTTACTTACCATCAGTAAACTTTAGGCCGCCGCTGGCTTTACGAGCAGGATCAATTCCTTTGGTTTTTAATCGCTCGGCTAAAGCGTTGATTTTTTGAGTCGTAATCTCTGTATCCGACGATAAAGCAATGGCCGGTGTCGTCGATGGTATCGTAGGAATATCCGTAGCTAGACTTTCTGTACTAACCGGAGCTATGTATAAGGGTTTGTTTTCAACTTTAATGATCACACGACGATTTTTTTGACGCCCCTGTATTGTGGCGTTGTCCGCCACAGGCGAATACTCACCAAAACCCACCGCTCGAAAACGTGTGCCGCTAAGGCCATGATTCTCAACTAAATAATTAACAATAGCTACGGCTCTTGCACTAGAAAGCGCCCAATTGTTCGCATATTGCGCCGTATTAATTGGCTGATTATCTGTATGCCCTTCAACCTCAACCATGCCCTCGGTGCCGTTAAGCCACAACGCCAATGCATCTAGCGGTGTTTTCGCAGAAGGCATTAAATCGGCACTGCCGCTGGTAAATACCGTTTCACTCGCAACCTCTAGATACAACCACTCACCTTGAGCTTCCACCTCAAATTTGGCATCCGTTAGTAAAGAGATATCACCCGATGTTAGAACTGAAACAGCTACAGGCTTATACGTCGGCGAGCCATCGCTAGAAAATTTTTCTTGCAACGCAGCAATCACCTCGGCTTTTTTCTCAGCCTCCATTGAGGAAACGGCATACATCACAATAAAAAAACCTAATAACAGCGTCACCAAATCGGCATAACTAATTTGCCATCGATCAGGCCCCGTTAACAGTTGCTGACGAGAACTCACAACAAATATCCACTTAATTTGGCTTCAATATTTTTAGGGTTTTCGCCATCGGCAATAGCGATCATGCCGTCGACCAATAATTTCTGCCACACCGCCACACGCTCGACATGTGCGCGCAGTTTATTCGCAATAGGCAAACAAAATAAATTGGCTAACGCCACACCGTAAAGAGTCGCAACAAAAGCAATGGCTAGCGCGGGACCAAGCTCTTCTGGATTACCGATATGCCCCATGACATGAATTAACCCAATAACAGCACCAATAATACCAACCGTTGGCGCATATCCGCCCATCGATTCAAAAAAACCCGCGGCGTCACTATCGTGTTGGCGCAACAGCTCAATATCCTGTTCAAGAATGCCTCTAATTTTTTCCGGAGGAACACCATCAACTAGCATTTGAAGCCCCTTTTTTATAAAAGGGTTTTTTTCCGAGCCAACAATATTATCCAACCCCAACAGACCTCGCTTGCGCGCGATATTAGACCAACCCACAATTTGTTTGATCGTTTTTTTCTGTTGAAATTTAGGCGGTGATAACATCCATTTAAACAGCCCAAATGCACGTAAGAGAATATTTTTGGGTGTTTGGATAATAGCGGCGCCAATGGTACCGCCAAACACAATAAGTGCGGCAGGGTAATTAATGAGTAAATGCCAAGCCCCGCCCTCTAAATAATTACCGCCAATTAGTGCGGCAAACGCAATAACAACGCCCAAAATGGTCAATCCATCCATGTTAACTCCCCCGAGTAAGTGCCGTCCCCATATCGCTTGGCGGCATGACAGAATCACTTAAACCCGCCTCTAATACTGCTTTAGGCATACCATAAACCACGCAACTCGCTTGGTCTTGGCTCCACAATGTGCCACCTTTTTGCTTTAATATTTTGGCACCCTCACAACCATCAGCCCCCATACCCGTTAGCACAATGCCATGCAACTGCCTTTCAAAAACATTAGCCGCCGACACAAAAGCCATATCAACTGAAGGTTTATAGCTCATTCGATCATCGCCATCGATTAATTTAATACGACTTCGATCCTTAGGGTCGATAATTAACTGCTGGCCACCAGGTGCAACGAAAACATGGCCAGGGACTAAGCGGTCACCAGACTCGGCCTCACTTACCGATAGCGCACACACACGATTTAACCGCTCAGCCAGCGCTCGGGTAAAATTGGGTGGCATATGCTGAACAACGATAATAGGCAAAGGGAAATTCGCAGGCAAGGCATCTAATACCTGATGCACCGCAACAGGACCACCGGTTGAAGCTCCAATAATTAATAACTTCGCTGACGCCGGTCGACAAGTAGCGCCCCTATGCGAAGGCGGCGAAGAAGAAATTGAGCCTAGAGAAGCCCCCGTGTTGGATCGCGCATGAGGTACCGATAAGGGCTGCGACATGACTGGCCGTTCTTTATTTTCGGGTATGGGAACTAGGGCAGCTACGGTTGGGATTTTCGGAGCCGCCTGCATCTTAAACTGCCTAGCAAAGGTCACTAAAGTTTCGTGGAGTTGGCGCTTAAGTCGAGATGAATTTTGAGAAATTTCAGAAAAGTTTTTTGAAATGAAATCAACGGCTCCAGCCTCAAGTGCATCTAGAGTAATCCGTGCACCTTCGTAAGTAAGAGACGAAAACATTACGATAGGCACTTTTTGATTGGCTAAAATGGCTTTGACCGCCGAAACACCATCGAGCATCGGCATTTCATAGTCCATGGATATGACATCGGGTCTCAATTCATCAGCCATATCAATGGCTTCTTGTCCGTTAGTTGCGATGCCAATAACATTGAGCTCCGGGTGCTCATTAATAATTTCTTTCAAGCGATGCTGAAAAAAATTAGAATCATCAACAACCAAAACCGTATAAGTCACAGGCCATCCCACAATGAATCATTGATACTTAAGCGCCCCACCATTGCTTTTATTACAATGAAAAATAAATTCATAAAACACACCCCATGGTGCAACTTCAGAAATTAACGAGTACAGCCAAAGATAATTGACCGTAGGAACAAGGAAACAATATTTCATCCACAAATACTTAATGTCGACTTCCTTACCTTCCTTACTCAAACGTTACATGCCTCTGAAAGAAAGCCGTACTCTACCCCTAATTGGATATACTATTATTGCCTCGCCCCTTAGGGGCGTGCATGAAATAACTTCCCGTTTTTGAATTACTGAGTGCACGCTTGCCTTCGTTAAAAATATTTGCAATAGCCGGCTATTACGCCATATTTTCGCCTCGCCAAGCAAGCACCCCAAAACCCAAATTCCAGCAACTTATTCCGTGCACGCCCCTTATCGCTTTCTATTCCAACCCTACAGCCACGGTTTAAACACGATCATTAGGGCCGAGGAAAAAATACTTTATCCAATAATACTTGCCTCCTACTTCCTCAACGCGTTGCCCAAAGCGTTACATGCCTCGGTAACCGCTCCTGCGTTACCCTACTGACCTATGTCCTATAGGCCCCGGCATGCGTGCCTTCGTCTAATTGGACAAACTATTATTGCCTCGCCCCTTACATCGCACCCGCATACTTACTCAGCATGCTGGGAACATCTAAAATTAAAGCGATTGTGCCATCACCGGTGATAGTCGCACCCGCCATTCCGGGTGTGCCCTGTAGCATTTTACCCAGCGGTTTAATCACTACCTCTTCCTGACCAATTAATTGATCAACAATAAAGCCGACTCTCCGTGTGCCCACATTGACGATCACTACATGCCCTTCTTCAGGGTTAATAGAGGTTGGAGCTTTTACCAACCAGCGTTTAAGGTGAAAAATAGGAATTGCTTTCTCGCGAATAGTGACGCACTGCTGACCATCAACAACATTTGTTTTGCGTAAATCCATATGAAAGATTTCATTCACGCTAACTAAAGGTAGTGCAAAGGTTTGTTTGCCCAGCATAATCATTAAGGTAGGCATAATCGCTAACGTTAATGGAACTTTAATGGCAATACGTGTGCCTTCACCTAACTTAGACTCAATATCAATAGAACCGTTAAGCTGGGTGATTTTTGTTTTAACCACATCCATGCCAACGCCACGGCCAGAAACATCCGAAATTTCAGTTTTTGTGGAAAAACCCGGCGCGAAAATTAAATTAAATGCTTCGACATCTGATAATCGCGCCGCGGCATCGGGATCAAGCAAACCCTTTTCAACCGCTTTTTCTCGCAGTTTATCTGGATCCATGCCGCCGCCATCATCAGTGATCGATAACAGAATATGATCGCCTTCTTGCTCGGCTGCCAATATCACTTTACCCACACGAGACTTACCCTTTTCCTCGCGAACAGAAGGTAACTCGATACCGTGATCCACGCTATTGCGCACCAAGTGAACTAATGGGTCGGCTAACGCCTCCACAAGGTTTTTATCGAGATCGGTTTCTTCACCGACGAGCTCTAAAGTAATTTCCTTTTTCAAGTTCCTAGCAAGATCTCGGACTACACGGGGGAAGCGACCAAACACTTTCTTAATTGGCTGCATCCGCGTTTTCATCACAGCGGTTTGCAAATCGGCCGTTACAACATCAAGATTACTAACCGCTTTAGATAATGATTCATCATTCGCATCCAAACCCAACCTTACAAGGCGGTTCCTGACTAATACAAGCTCTCCCACCATATTCATAATGTCATCAAGACGCTGCGTATCAACACGCACCGTCGCTTCGGCAGCGGGTGCAGCCGCACTGCCGCCGCCGCTCGCTACAGCAGGCTCACGGACTGGCTGTGGTGGTGCGGGTGGAGGTGCAGGTTTAGCCGCACTAATAGCGGTTACATTATTACTAGCTGGAGCGGGCGGCGGAGTGGATGTACGTGGTAGTGGAGTGGGTGCACGTGGTGGCGCAGCAGACTTTACAGGCGCCGATGGTTTAGGTGCATCTCCAGTAGGCCCTTTGCCAGAACCATGAAGCTGATCGAGTAAGTCTTCGAACTCACTATCACTAATTAAATCGGTATTATCCGCACCCACAGAGCTTGCTGGTGGCTGGGGTGTTGCAACGGCTGAAGGAGTGGCTGAAGGAGCAGCTGCCGGTGTAGCGGTAGGGGAAGGACCTTTACCTGAACCGTGTAGTTGGTCTAGTAAGGCCTCAAATTCATGCTCAGAAATTTCATCGGAGCTTGCGGTAGAGGATGCCGTATCGCTACTATTGGATGCGTCGCTTACTGGTGGTGGACTAGCACTTACCTCTGGCGTTTTTTCTGCACCAGGCCCACCCCCTTTACCATGAAGTTGATCGAGAAGATTTTCGAATTCATCTTCTGATATTTCGTTACCGGCGGCGGGCGCTGGCGCTGCTGCCGGCACTTCGGCTTTTGTCTCAGATGGTTTATCGGCAATGGCATCAATATATTCTTGATATTCATCATCCGATAAATTTAAACCCTCAGCACTATTTGCTGAAGCTGTAGCTGCAGCCGTTGGCGCATCTGGTACGGCTACAACTTCATCTGCCGCTGGTGTATTTAAGTCTTCACATGAAACTAAGCGGCCCAAGTGACTAACAAGCTCGGCAGGTGGATCTAGCGGCGGCCTGCGGTGCTGAACATCGTCAAACTGAGAGTTAACAGTATCCAATGCTTGCAAGACAACATCCATGAGTTCAGACGTGACTGGCCGTTTGCCATTACGCAAAATATCAAAAAGGTTTTCAGTAACGTGGCAGCACGTCACCATATTATTCAGCTGTAAAAAACCTGCCCCACCCTTCACCGTATGAAAACCACGGAAAATGGCATTAAGAAGGTCTTTATCTTCAGGACGCTGCTCTAACTCCACCAACTGTTCAGATAATAAATCAAGAATCTCACCAGCCTCGACAAGAAAATCCTGGAGTATCTCTTCATCTTCACCAAATGACATAAATGCTCCTTAAAATCCTAAACTCGATAGCAGGTCATCAACATCGTCTTGACCATTAACGACATCATCACGTGTATCTGCATGGATTTGTGGGCCTTCGGCTTCGCAAGGCAAAATGGCTTTTTTTGCCTTAGGCGAATTATCGTCACGCGTGATGCCTGTGACAGCTTCAACTTTACCCGCGATACGCATTAGGTTGACTAATTCATTTTCAACATCGGTGACTAGACCAATTACTTTTTTAAGCACCTGGCCGGTTAAATCTTGAAAACCTTGCTCTAGAATAATGGCCTGTAGGTTTTCATTGAGTTCGTCGGCGCCTAATGTCATTTGCAATAGAAACCCATCAATCCGACCGTAGAGCTCGGCAAACTCTTCTTTACTCACTTCACGGCGCCGCAATTTATCCCATTCTTCTTTTAGAGTTTTTGCTTCGCACCCCAAATTTAATGCGATGGGAGCAGCAGCCTCCACGCGATCCATCGTTTTTTCAGCAGCATCCTGTGTCATCTTTATGACATAGTTCAAACGATCAGAAACATCTTGCATTTCGCTATCGTTACTTCCGACACTGGTTTTTTGAACGTCTGAATCTACGTTGAAATTAACAATCGCGCTGTGTAATGCACGCGTTAATTGACCGACAGAATTAAATAAATGTTCATCGCGGGAATCCATTATGGATCGAATAACCGCCGAGGCTTCTTCGTAATCATCTTTTTGCAGCTGCTCCACAAGTATCGCCGATCGGTCTTTTAATTCCCCGAGGAAGCGTTCGTTGTGATGCCAGTTATCTGTTGATTCCATATTTTAACGCCTTACAAGCAATAGAAACTAACCCCTAAGGACTAGCCCACGCGTTCAAAGATTTTGTCGATTTTTTCTTTGAGCACCTGCGCTGTAAACGGCTTAACCACATAACCGTTTACCCCAGCTTGTGCGGCTTCAATAATTTGATCCCGCTTAGCTTCAGCCGTCACCATTAAAACAGGCAGCGTGACGAGTCGTTCATCCGCGCGTACGTGCTTTAAAAGTTCTATGCCCGTCATGCCCGGCATATTCCAATCGGTGACGAGAAAATCAAAATCGCCACTTTTTAACATTGGCAATGCCGTTGCACCATCATCCGCTTCCTGCGTATTGGTGAAGCCTAAGTCCCTAAGAAGATTTTTAATAATCCTGCGCATTGTTGAAAAATCATCAACGATTAGGATTTTCATATTCTTGTCCAATGCAACCTCCGCAAACGGAATACCCTGAGTTTTAATTAACGGTTGGAGCCTTCAATCATGTTCCGCCCAAACATCTGGCAGTTCATAAACAAAAGCGATAAATCCGTGTTAAGTAACCGTAAGTCTAGCTCGTCAACTGCAGCTAGCCAGTTTTCCTTGTAATTTAGTCGAGGAGAAATGAAAGTCCGTAAGAAAGGCACCAAAAATACAATTCACATCGACATAATTTGTTCAAGAAGAAGACTTTTTAAGAGGGGTAATCGTGCTTTTTTGTGGCTTTGGCGTAATTCAGAAAATAGAGAGGACGGTTACTGTCGCTGCCAGTCACTCATGCGCGAACGGATACGCATGGCGGTTTGGCTAAGTATCTGGCTTACCCGGGATTCGCTGACCCCCAAGACTTCACCAATTTCTTTAAGGTTTAACTCTTGTTCGTAATATAAGCTGAGCACCATTTGCTCTCGCTCTTTCAAGCCTGAAATCACTTGTGTTAACGCCGCCTTTAGAGCCTGTTTCTGTGCCGTATCCGCAGGGTTTTGATGCTGACGAGAGTCTTCGGAGGTGAGTAATTCGTCTCCCTCCTCATCAAAAGTATCTTCATAGCTGAATAATTTAGTGCTGGCGCAATCCTGAGCCATGCTGTGGTATTCGTCCAAGCTCACTTCAAGTACGTTGGCGACTTGAACATCGGTCGCATCTGAACCGGTCTGCGCTTCTATTTTTAAAATAGCTTCGTTGATTCGTCTTGAATTACGGTGCACCGACCGCGGAGCCCAATCACCCCGCCGCATCTCATCCACAATTGCACCGCGAATGCGAATACCGGCATAGGTTTCAAAAACGGCGCCTTTATCATCTTGAAATTTCTGTGCTGCCTCAAGCAACCCCACCATACCTGCTTGAATTAAGTCGTCGACTTGAACCGAGGCCGGCATACGCGCCACCATATGGTAGGCAATACGCTTAACAAGGTAGGCGTAATCCTCTACGTTGATGTCGCGTTTGACTTGCGCTGGCGAGTACATAGGAGCCCCTAAACCCACTAATTCTGGCCGCTCACAGAAAGCAGGCGCTCGAAAAAGAATTCTAAGTGTCCTTTTGCATTGCGCTGTACCGGCAATTGATCCAGTTTTTGAGCCACGATACGAATCGCTTGCGATGCTTTAGTGCGCGGCGCAAATTCTAAAACGGGTTTGCGGGCCTGTACCGCTTTGCGTAAGTTTTCATCAAAAGGGATAGCGCCAATATATTGAATAGATGCATCTAGGAAGCGCTCGCAAACGCTATTTAGCTTGCCAAATAAACGCTGCCCCTCGGCGACGGTACGGCACATATTAGCCACGACTCTAAAACGTGTAACGCCATGCTCCTTATTCAGGACCTTCATTAGCGCGTAGGCATCGGTAATAGAAGAAGGCTCGTCGCAAACCACAACAACAACCTCTTGTGCGGCGCGAACAAAACTAATAACGGTATCGGAAATACCCGCCGCCGTATCGACAATCAAGACGTCCATCTGGTCGGCAATTTGACTAAAGGCATGGATAATACCGGCATGTTCTGCAGGCGATAACGATGCCATCTTCTGCACACCTGAAGAAGCTGGAATTATTTTTAAACCGCTGGGGCCATGCAACATCACTTGCTGTAGGGTGCGCTTACCACTTAATACATCGGACAAATTGAACTGGGCATTCAAACCCAAGAGTAAATCGACATTGGCCAAGCCTAAGTCAGCATCCATAAGTACCACTCGCCTACGCATTTCGGCTAAAGCGATGCCTAAGTTCACCGATAGATTGGTTTTGCCTACGCCACCTTTGCCGCCAGTTACAGCGATTACTTTTACGGGATGATTACTCATAAACTCGACATCCTTAAGACCAATTACGACCCTGCAACAAGGCCGACTTAACAAAAAAAACAACGTGCCTCATAAAGTATAGAGGCTACTTATGCGCTTGCACGGCCGTACATCAGTTAGCTGATAACGTCTGACGACTGTTGTCATACTGGCGAGCCAATTTTACGGCTTGCGCGACTAAGTCACTCGATGAGACCACATGGATATCATCGGGAATTTCTTGGCCTGCAGCAGAATACAACACCGGTACTTCGTGGCTGCAAACAGCGCCAAAGGCCTCTCCCAAACTTGCGCACTCATCCAGCTTAGTAAATATGCAACCGCGTAAGGGGCTACTGCTGTAGGCATGCAAAGAAGCTTTAAGTATTTGCTGCTGACTATTAGCCGCCAAAACCAAAATACGTTGTAGCCCAGAACAAGCATCGATCAGCGATTCCTGCTCTATTTGCTTTGGGTCGCCCTGGCGGAATCCCGCCGTATCAACCAGCACCAACTCATACTGCTTAAGGCTAGATAGCACCGCATTGAGTTGGTGCTCCCCTTCAATAGAACGAACAGGTACCTGCAAAATACGACCTAAAGCTTTGAGCTGATCGTGGGCGCCCACGCGATAGGTATCAGTCGTCACAATCGCGACTTTGCCACGACCATGATTAAGTACATAACGCGCCGCTAACTTCGCCACAGTTGTCGTTTTGCCAACCCCGGTTGGACCGACGAATGCAAAAGTGCCGCCTTGCTCAATAGGGTCTCTAGCGTCGATAGGAAGCCTGCGCGCTAACATAGCGAGCGCTTTGCGCCAGCAATTTGGCAGGCGTTCATTATCGTCGGCACACACTAATAAGCTTTTTACTAATGCCGGCGACAAACCTAATTGATCCAACTGCGCAGCAAGCTGTCGCGCGCGACCGGTTAAGAGGTTTGACTCTGCGCGTGGAGCATATTGTTTTTGCCAGACTTGCTCTTCCAATAGCATGCGCATTTCGGCAATTTCGTCGTACAGGCTATGCAATTGTTTATTTTGCTCTGCCGTATGATCATCATCTAAACCACGCGCTTTAACTTGCTGGGCAAAACTGGCCACTTGTCGATTTTGCGACATCTCGGGAATCGAAAATGGATCGGCAACATTCTGTTTGGGCGCTGTAGGTTTGAGCGGTAAATCGTAGTCTTCATCGGTAATATCTATTGCCGAAGCCGCCTGCCCTTTGGCCGCCAACATTCGCTCGTGCGCGGCTTGTATTTCATTCGCTAGGCGCTCGGCATTCACCGACGTAGATTCGCTAAAACGGGCTAGTGATGAATTATTTTCGGGTAAATAACTAGACTCGCTACGATCAGACTCTTTCGAAGGCGCGGCAGCAGATACGCGCGTATTGGACGCGACACGCTGCGCATTGTGGTGCTCCTCCCACTCAGTATCACTGGCCAAAGGCTGGTCGAGTTCATCATCAAAAGAGGCCGCGAAACGTTTTTTAGCGGCTTTGGCTGGTGAAGGTGGTGTATCGTCCAAGGTGGCAATAATTTCCACCCCTTTTTCGGCACGTTTACTCGACAATATAATGGCATCTGGCCCAAGCTCTTCGCGCACTTTTTTTAATGCGCGGCTCATATCGCTCGCAATAAATCGCTTTGTTGTCATAACCTACCTCCACCTACTCAGCTAAAACTGTAATCCTATTGTGCTAGCGCGCTATCCTTGGGGTTTACCCTTTCTGTAGCTCGCCGCCAACACTGGCTTGAATCGAAATCTCTTTGTTATCCGGTATTTCGTTGTACCCGAGCACATGAAGCTCCGGCAAACTAAAGCGCGTAAACTTCACCAGCATTGAACGAATCGGAGCGGCCACGAGTAAAATTTGTGCAACGCCTGCCGCTTCTAACTTATTGGACGCTTCAATTAACGAGTGATTAAGCCTTTCGGCTAATTGCGGCTCGATAAAGTTTGAAGGGTCCGCGCCAACTTTTTGTGCTTGTTGTAGTGACTGTAGCAACAAGTGTTCCAGTGATGCATCTAAGGTAATAACGTTTAAAGTTGGCTCGTTACCGATAATACTTTGAACAATTTGCCGACAGAGTGCGACGCGGGCATGGCTTGTTAAAGCCGCCACATCACCATTTTTATCACCATGGGCCGCTAAGGCTTCTACAATTGAGCGCTTATCGCGAATACTGACCTGCTCACGCAATAAATTCTGAAGAACCTTAAGTAACTGGTTAACGGAGAGCGTGTTAGGCACTAACTCCTCTACCAATTTGGGCGATTGCTCTGCCAATAAATCTAACCACTTTTGCACATCTTCATGGCCCATGAGCTCGTGGGTATGCTTTTGCACCAGTTGATTTAAGTGGGTTGCAACCACGGTGGAAGTATCTACCACGGTATAGCCTAAGGTTTGAGCCTGATCTTTTTGGTTATCGTCAATCCATATCGCATCCAAGCCAAAAGCCGGGTCTTTAGCCGCAGAGCCATTCAACGGGCCAAAGACTTCGCCGGGATTAATCGCCATAAACTTGTCAGCAAATACTTCTCCGCCACCCACTTCAACCCCCATTAAGGTAATGCGGTAAGCATTAGGTAACAGGTCGAGGTTGTCTCGGATATGAACAGGCGGTATCAAAAAGCCAACATCTTGAGAGAGCTTTTTACGCACCCCCTTTATACGACCCAACAATTCACCACGTTGGTTTTTATCCACCAAGGGAATCAAACGGTAGCCCACTTCTAAACCCAGAATATCCACGGGTTTAACATCATCCCAGCTCACCTCAACAGGTTCTTCGGTTGCAGGGTTGTGCTCTAGCGCGGGAGTATTAGCGCCGCCGCTATTTGGCATCATGGGTGCAGGCTCGCCATTAATTGTTCTTGCGCCCAAGCCGCGATCATCAGCCTCATCAACCACCATCTCTGCCACATCACGCTTAAAGTGAATGTAATAAGCGAGCGAGCCACAGATAGCCGCCAAACCTAAAAATGCTACGTGCGGCATACCGGGAATAGAGCCCATGATGGCCAAAATCATTGCCGCAACACCCAATGCTTTGGGTGAAGCAAACATTTGCCCCGTCACCTGATTCCCCAGGTCTTCGGAGCTATTCACCCGCGTTACCATAATGGCAGCCGCTGTGGAGAGCAGCAGTGAAGGCACTTGCGCGACCAGACCATCGCCAATGGTTAGCAACACATATTTTTCCAAGGCGTCCGAAAATTCCAGCGAATGCTGAGCCATACCGACGATCAAACCGCCAATAATATTGATAATGAGAATTAAAATACCGGCAACGGAATCTCCGCGTACAAACTTACTGGCACCATCCATAGAGCCGTAAAAATCGGCTTCTTGCGACACTTCTGCGCGGCGAATACGCGCTTCGTCTTGGTCGATTAAGCCCGCATTCAAATCAGCATCAATCGCCATTTGTTTGCCAGGCATTGCATCCAAGGTGAAACGTGCGCTCACCTCAGAGATACGCCCTGCACCCTTGGTAACCACAACAAAGTTAATGATGACTAGAATAATAAACACCACTAAACCCACCGCGAAGTTACCGCCTATTACCACTTCACCAAACGCTTGAATCACCTTACCCGCCGCATCGCCACCGTTGTGCCCTTCTAGCAAGACAACACGTGTAGACGCCACATTCAACGCTAAACGTAACAATGTCGCGACTAAAAGAATCGTCGGGAAAATGGCAAAGTCTGTAGGTTTGAGGGTATAAACGCTGACCAGCAGAACAACGATGGAGAGCGCTATATTGAACGAGAAAAAAGCATCCAGTAAGAATGGAGGCAGTGGCATTGTCATCATGCCAAGCAGCATGAGCAGTAGGATTGGCACGGATAAATTACCGTGCCACATTGCTCTAGCGCCGCGAACCGCTTTGTCGCGTGTCATGGTTCGCGGTACTTGCCGCAGGTGTTGAAACAGAGAAATCGACATCAAAAACCGCCCAAACTTTGACGAAAAAAAACGTTATGTTTGGACTATCGCAAGATGTGTTCCGAAATGAAAAAAGCCCGCATCACTCAAGGTGATACGGGCTTTTATGATGGTGTTAAAACAAGCGAAATCGAGTCAGGTGGTAGTTAGGGGCGTGCACGAAATAAGTTGCTGGAATTTGGGTTTATGGGTGCTTGCTTGGCGAGGCAAAAATATGGCGTAATAGCCGGCTATTGCAAATATTTTTAACGAAGGCAAGCATGCACACAGGAATTCAAAAGCGGGAAGTTATTTCATGCACGGCCCTTAGTCACTACCAAACAAATCGCGGGTGTAAACCTTATCCGCCACATCGCGAATGTCATCAACCATACGGTTTGCCACAATCACATCGCAGCTCGCTTTGAACTCGTCGAGGTCAGTCATCACTTTAGAATGAAAAAATTCGGACTCAGTCAAAACTGGCTCGTAGATAACGACTTCAATGCCTTTGGCTTTGATACGCTTCATGACCCCCTGAATAGACGAAGCCCGGAAATTATCTGACCCGGCTTTCATAATCAAACGGTAGATGCCCACGCGCTTTGGATTTTTTCGCACAATGGCATCGGCAACAAAGTCTTTACGGGTGGTATTTGAATCAACAATCGCGCGAATAATGTTGTTTGGCACTTCATTGTAGTTTGCCAACAACTGGCGGGTATCTTTAGGTAAACAGTAACCACCATAACCAAAAGACGGATTGTTGTAGTGGCTGCCAATACGCGGGTCTAAACCAATACCTTCAATAATTTGCCGGCTATTCAAACCATGTGTTTCGGCATAGGTGTCTAGCTCGTTAAAGTAAGCAACCCGCATCGCCAAGTAGGTGTTGGCAAATAATTTAATGGCTTCGGCTTCGGTTGAGTCAGTAAATAACACAGGGATATCAGCCGCATCTTTAACCGCGCCCTCCACTAACAAATTAGCGAAGGTTTGTGCCCGCTCCGACTGCTCGCCCACCACAATACGTGAAGGGTGTAAGTTATCGTAAAGCGCCTTGCCTTCTCGCAAAAACTCAGGTGAAAAGATAATATTATCGGTACCTAACTGGGCTTTAATACGCTGCGTAAAGCCCACAGGAATCGTCGATTTAATCACCATAACGGCACTAGGATTAACGGCCATAACATCTTTAATAACTGCCTCTACCGAGCCAGTACTAAAGTAGTTAGTTTCTGCGTCGTAATCAGTTGGCGTGGCGATAATCACGAAAGAAGCACCTTCGTAGGCATCTCTTTTATTCGTGGTCGCACGTAAGTTTAGCGCTTTATCGGCAAGGTATTCGTGCAGCTCTTTATCTTCGATCGGCGATTTCCGATCATTCAGCATCGCAACTTTTTCTTCAATAATATCAATAGCAACCACTTCATGGTTTTGCGATATCAATACTGCGTTTGAAAGTCCAACGTACCCTGTTCCTGCTACTGCTATTTTCATAATCACTTGTCACTTGTCACTTGTCGCCAGAGCGAGAAACTAGTTGTATTGGTTTTCAATCCAATCTTTATAGCTACCATCCATTACGGCACGCCACCAAGATTCGTTATTCAAATACCATTGTACCGTTTTTGCGATGCCCGTTTCGAAAGACTCTTTAGGGACATAGCCCAATTCGTCATTGGTTTTAGTGGCGTCAATCGCGTAACGGCGATCATGGCCTGGGCGGTCTTTAACATAGGTAATGAGCGATTCACTACTACCGCTTAATGCCGCAGTCGCCTTAGGGAACTGATTTGCAAGGCCACTATTTTTCGCAAATTCTTTGTCCATTAAACCGCAAATGGTTTTAACAATGTCAATGTTGGCCCACTCGTTGTTACCGCCAATATTATAGTTTTCACCAATGCGGCCTTTATTCAAGACTAAATCAATACCATAGGCATGATCACTCACATATAGCCAGTCACGAATTTGCTGGCCATCACCATAAATGGGCAAGGCTTCGTCGTGCAAAATATGCGTAATCACTAACGGAATCAATTTTTCTGGGAAATGATAAGGACCGTAGTTGTTAGAACAATTACTAGTCGTTACTTCTAAACCGTAAGTGTGGTGATAAGCACGCACTAAATGGTCTGAAGCAGCCTTACTGGCAGAATAAGGCGAGTTAGGCGCATAAGCCGTTTCTTCGGTAAATGCAGGGTCTGTCGCCGACAAAGTGCCATAAACCTCATCAGTGGAAACGTGATGAAAACGGTGCGGTAAAACATGTTCGCCATCCAACCAAACAATTTTAGCCGCTTTTAATAAGCTATAAGTGCCTAAAATATTCGTTTCGATAAACGCATCCGGCCCGGTAATAGAGCGATCCACATGGGATTCTGCTGCAAAATGAACAAGTGTGTCTACTTGATGGTCTCGTAATATTTTTTCAACCAAGGCCGTATCGCAAATATCACCGTGTACAAAACTAAAGTTTCCGTGGTCTTTTACCGGCTCTAAATTCGCCATATTGCCAGCATAAGTGAGCGCGTCGATCACAATCACTTTATCGTTTGGATACAGCTCTACCCAGTAGTGCACAAAGTTAGCACCTATAAACCCGGCACCACCGGTCACTAATAATGTCTTCATCTTTGATCAGTCTCGTTACTTTTATCAATAAATTTCGTTGCCACACAATGCGCAAAAGCCGTTTTAGATTCCACAATAAAGAACCGATTAACTTACCGCTTTCAAGTCATCCAGCATATTACAGAGTTGTTTCCGCCAATGAAGCGTAGCCATGCCCACTGCGTTTTCTGCCGTCGTTTTATCTAAAACAGAATAACCCGGTCGTTTAGCCGGCGTAGGATAACTCGCGGTAGAAATGGCCTTGATGGGAATTTCCTTACTGAGTAAACCTTTTTCTAGCGCTAGCTCTTGTATTGCAACAGCAAAATCATACCAGGAGGCAGCGCCGGCATCGGTCCAATGGAAAGTGCCCTTCACATCAGTGTTCGCCGCCACAAGCCACAGCCATTGCGCCAAACCCTTCGCCCATGTGGGTGTACCGATTTGATCAGCAATAATCCCTAGCTCTGGTTTTTCGGCCATTAAACGCAACATGGTTTTAACAAAGTTATTACCAAAAACCGAATAACCCCAAGCCGTACGAACAATGACACTGGTTTCGGGCAAAAGTGCTTGAATATGCTGCTCACCCGCTAACTTAGACGCCCCGTAAACACTGATGGGCTCAAACGGCGAGTTAGGCAAAAGTGGGGCGATGCCATCGGCTGTTAGTGCACTGCTATTACCAAACACAAAATCGGTAGAAACATGCAATAAACGCGCGCCAACGTGCTTACATGCTTGGGCGATATTTTTAACGCCGTCACTATTCACCGCATAAGCCGCTTCAGGCTCAGACTCGGCCTTATCAACGGCCGTATAAGCCGAGGCATTAATTACAACACTAGGTTTTACCGCTGTAAAAGTGGCGTGTAATGATGCTGTATTGGTTAAATCACACTCAGGCCGGCCCACAAAAGTCGCCTTCGCCCAGGCCGGCACACATGCCGATAGCTCTGAAGCTAATTGACCCGTCTGGCCGATAATTAGGATGTTCATTTTTTAACTCAGTATTCGGGTATGGGAAACATCGACGCGACACGCGTCTCGATTTACAATGTTAAAAATTAGGCGTTTTTTAGAATTTAGGTGCCGAAGCAAAAGGCAGGCCAGTCTCATCTTTTCCCGATAAAGAAGGCGGTTTACCGTCGACTAGGGGCCACTCAATGCCTACTGTAGCGTCATCCCACTTAAGCGACACTTCCGATTGAGGATGATAAAGATCGGTACATTTGTAAACAAACTCGGCGCTTTCACTCATCACGTAAAAACCGTGAGCAAAACCTTCGGGCACCCACAGCTGTCGTTTATTTTCAGCCGATAACTCAATACCAACCCAGTCGCCAAAAGTGGCCGAAGCTTCACGCATATCAACGGCCACATCAAACACTTTACCGTTCACAACACGCACCAATTTACCCTGCGTTTGCGTTTGCTGATAATGCAAGCCGCGCAAAATGCCTTGCACCGATTTACTGTGATTATCCTGAACAAAAGGCTTTGCGCCTGTATATTTAGCAAATTCATCAGCGCGAAAAGTCTCCATAAAGAAGCCGCGCTCATCACCAAATACTGCGGGTTCGAGTATTTTCACATCAGGGATTTTAGTATCTATAAATTTCATGACATCACATAAGAATTAAAAGTGGAGTGTACTTATCAAAACAAGGAGTAGATTAATAAACGGTTGTATCTAATAGCTTTAAAAGGTACTCACCATAACCACTTTTACGCAAAGGCGCGGCGACTTCTCGCAGCTTGTCAGCAGTAATCCAACCACTGCGATAGGCCACCTCTTCAGGGCAATTCACCTTTAAGCCCTGGCGCTTATCCAAAGTCGCAATGAATTGTGCCGCCGCCAATAAATCATCATGGGTGCCGGTATCGAGCCAAGCGGTACCTCGGCCCATCACCTCAACGTCTAAGTCACCGGCTGCCAAATACATTTGAATAATATCGGCAATCTCTAACTCACCCCTAGGGCTAGGCTTAACCGCCTTGGCGTATGCCACTACTTT
>NZ_CEXWTU010000013.1:0-46076 GCF_982758155.1 Marinagarivorans sp.
GTTGCACGGAATCGCACTTGAGAAACAGCGTATGCACTTAAATTGAGATCGACGAGGTTATACGCTGAAGCTTGGCTCGCTTGTTGTTCGCCAGCCAGCACCCAAACATCGTTGATCCACTCGCCATTGGACAAAACATCGACCGCCAATGTACCGGTATTAACGCCGTACATATGGTATTTAAACTGCAGCTGGATGTTGCTTGCGTTAACCACTGGCCCAAGGAGAATAGCCGTATCGCCAGCCCTATAGGCACCACCAGAAGACGTCTCTAAATACAGGTAATACGTGCTGTTATCGGCACCACTCAATGGGCCGGTATTACTCGTTGACGTTCCACCGGAATCATGAGCCCAGTCTGTATTGTCGCCATCGGCAGTATTGGCCCACGCATCAAAACCTAATTCAAAGTCGCTGCTACTTATGATCGCTGGGGTTATATTCTGGTTTACGGTGATATTGATATTAGCGCTGCTGGCTAGCTCACCATCGGAAACCTCGATAACAAAACTATTTTCACCCACATCAAGAGCACTCGGTGTACCGCTCAGTTCGCCATTGCTATTAACCATGAGCCAGTCTGGCCCAGAGACTTTACTAAACGTCAGGCTATCACCGTCAATATCGGCGGCATCGTTACTGATGTTGCTGGAGTAAGCTTGGTCTTGAGTGGCCAATTCTTTAAATACTGGATTACTGTTAAAGGCGGGGGCGGTGGGCCCAATCGCTTGCGACCATAGCTCAATGCTATCAAGGGCCATATCGCCTTTAGAGGTGCCCGCAGCAGTTGCGCGGAATCGCACTTGAGAAACAGCGTATGCACTTAAATTGAGATCGACGAGGTTATACGCTGAAGCTTGGCTCGCTTGTTGTTCGCCAGCCAGCACCCAAACATCGTTGATCCACTCGCCATTGGACAAAACATCGACCGCCAATGTACCGGTATTAACGCCGTACATATGGTATTTAAACTGCAGCTGGATGTTGCTTGCGTTAACCACTGGCCCAAGGAGAATAGCCGTATCGCCAGCCCTATAGGCACCACCAGAAGACGTCTCTAAATACAGGTAATACGTGCTGTTATCGGCACCACTCAATGGGCCGGTATTACTTGTTGGCGTTCCACCGGAATCATGAGCCCAGTCGTTATTGTCGCCAGCTGCGACATTACTCCAACTCCCTTGATCCAGTTCAAAGTCATCCGATTGGATTAAGCTCAGGCCAAAAGAGGCAACGGATAAGAAGCTCGAAGTTAAAAATACAGAAGATTTAATGAGGGTCTTTAGGTGACGATACATGCTCATATTTTCCTTAATGAGTTTTTTCTTGCACAGGTCGAGGATTTTAGCATTTTTCTGAAGTGTAAAAGCGTGAAATATTACTAGGAGTGCTCAGCATATTTTTATTTTAATATGAATAGGTGATGTAACGGCAGCTAGTGATAGTGAAATTGGGCGCATCGTTCTCCCCAATTAAGTTGTAGTAAATGGACTGTCTTACTAAATCAAAACACACTAGGGAGGGCTTTCACGCTAAGGGGTTAGGGACGAGGAAACAATATTTCATCCACTAATGCTTGATGTCGACCTCCTTACCTTCGTTGCTCAAAGCGTTACATGCCCAGGCATGCGCCCCTTTAAGCGCCTCGATAAGAAAACCGATCTCTTCGCCTAATTGGATAAACTATTATTGCCTCGTCCCTTAGCTCTTGTTAATGCTATCTATTAGGCATTAACAATAATTTTCGCTGTAACATATTATTAAAAAAAGGTATGCATCCTTAGGCGTTAACAAGTTGGTGAAGGCATAATAAAAATGATCTATGTATAAATTCGCCTAATAACGCATGCGTAATTTTTGTGCAGCTAAAATGCACTTTTTTCGCGATAAGGACGCCACCTTTTTACCTCTCGGAAACCCCTTACTTAAGTCATCACTTGTAGCAATGCAAAAAAACGGCATGCGGTACATCTCCGCATAAGTCCCACCGAGTCCTCTATTACCCACGTCCGGCGCTGCTTAACTCCCGTAAACGTTAGGGCGGCGCTTCTTCGTGTTTCCTCAAAAACTACTATTTTTAGAAGCGCCCTAAAAATGTGTGGCGAATTTATTGGTGACTGAAGGATGCTCAACCTGAATAACCCGTCACTGAGCCCCGAACAGCCACCTTTCAGATTACAGTCCAGCTTTTCTGTGGGTGTGCACGCGCCAACCCAGCCCTATAAAAGCGAAAAGTTCACCCCAAAACTGTTGCTAATCTAAATGATAAGCATTACTATTATCGAAAATAAGTATTCGCTACTAGGGGTGATGTATGAATCTTAAAAAAAGTGTAACAGCCGTTTTTAATCGTAATTTAACTTTTGTTGTCATGCTGTTTATCAGCTGTAGCAGTTTTGGATTTGAAAAAGGGGATGTTGTTGATAGGGCATTACTCGAAAGGCTGGGTTATCAAGATGACAGTATTTTGCTGATCGATTTCTTTGCCGAGTGGTGTGAGTCCTGTCGCAAAGAGCTACCACTAATATCCGCCTTAAATACCCGCTTACAACAAACTCCAGATACAAACATTAAATTTTTAGGCGTTGATACCGATGATGAGTTGGTCGCGGCTGAGCGTTTTCAGCAGTCATTAAAAGCCAACGGGGAACTTAATTTTCCTGTTATTAATGATCTTGATCAGGCGATCGTTCAGCAATTTAAACCTATGGGCTTTCCCGCTTTGTACATTATTAAAAATGGTGTCGTTGCGGCTGCGCATATAGGGGCGGTAGCTAATATTGATCAGGTAATACAAAAAGACTTACAGACATTATTACAGGATTAAGCCATGAAAAATTTAGCCATAATATTGCTTATTTTAAGCGGAGCTTTAGCGGGCTGCACGCATGTGCAACCTTGGGAAAAAGGCACCTTAGCAAAAGAAACAATGAAACCCGGTGGCACTATTCCAGAAACCGTTGTTTTTGACAGTCATGTTTATTACTCCAGAGAAGCCATCCAAGGGGGTACTGGTGTTGGTGGTGGCGGTTGTGGTTGTAACTAAGTAAAAACAATAGAGCAATAGAGTAATAATAGATGCGTAAACCGAATTTAATAATAGTAGCGGCCGGAGCCACTTTGTTGGCCGCAGCAGCCCAGGCCGAAAATTCTATTTCCTGGGAAGCTAATCAGTACAGTGAAAAAGAAGATCGTATCGATGTGCGTGGTGGTGCGCTGGTCGTTAAACACGACTTTGGCACAGATATAGAATTTAGTGTCGGTATGGACTACGACACCGTCAGTGGTGCTACGCCGATGTGGATCCCCGTTGAAGGTTACGCGGATGAATTTGAAAAAGGCAAGGTAGAGCTGGCAACAGAAAGTCGAGATGCGGCGTTTGGGTCATTGTTATTTCGTGATCGCAGCCGCAACGAATATACACTTTCACTTTCTTATTCAGAAGAGCCCGATTTTATCGCCCGGACGATCGCGGTAAGCGCCGTACTTTGGAGTGATGCTAGTCACAACCGTGCTTGGCGTGCGGGATTTTCTCATGCCTTTAATAGGGCCGTTGCTACACCGGCAACCCAGCATTCCCAAGATGAAGATAATACCAACGATTATGCCGAGCTAGGTTTTAATCAGGTTATTAATGCTAAAACAACCATCGAAGCCAGCGTTTTTTATGGTCGTGAAAGTGGCTATCAGTCAAATCAATATTTACAAATCGTTCGATCCGATGATTCTGGTAATCAAGCATTGGCGCCAGACACTCGCCCGGATGAAAGAGTTTCCGGCGGCCTCTCTTTTCGAGCCATTCGCTCATTTAGCAATACTTTAACTGGAAATCTTTGGTATCGATATTATCAGGATGACTGGAATATTGATGGCCATACGATGGAGGCGCGTGCTTATTGGACTGTGTCACCCCGCGTACGTTTAAACCCTGTGGTGCGTTTTGGTACACAAACAGCTGCCGATTTTTACAAAGATTATGGCGATGTAATCAACACCTTTCCTTCGGATGGATACGGCTCAAATGATGAACGCTTGGGCGAGTTTGAAACCAGCACATTACAGTTGAATGCCGAATGGTTAGCCAGTAAAGAATGGACACTGAATGTGGGTTATAGCGTATATCGACAGGATAATGGCTTTGAGGCGACGTGGATTACCGGCGGCTTTGTTTTCAAATATTAAGAGCGTTAATGATATGACTAAATATGGTTTTTTCTTTAACGCAATGACAACGCAATGTGAAGTGCAGTGTTATGGCTTGTCGGTAAAGCAAGTGCAGTTATTGAAAACGGAAGTGAAGCAACAAGTTTTGTCGCTTGTCGATAAATACAATTTTCATAGTAGTCATTCGTGGCTGAATTGTGAAATCAATAATCGACGAAAAAACAGCGTCGCAATTGACGAAGAGTTATTCAACATTCTCAGCTTAGTACGACATCACGCGGAAATTGCTGGCGATAGCTTTGATATCACTGTGGGCACTTGTGTGAAATATTTTAAGCGTTGCCATTCAGTTGGCGAAATAGCGGCGGCTAAATCTTCGGCGTTGCAATGGATGGGGAAAGAGCGCTGGAGGCTAGAGGATAAACATGTGGTTTTTGATAACCCCCATACGCGTTTTGATTTAGGCGGTGTTATAAAAGAATTTGCCGTAGATAAATGCTTAATGTTGGCTAAAAAAATGGGTGCAACAGCTGCCTTGGTGAATTTTGGTGGCGATGTGAATTGTTTTGGTCGCAAGCCTAATGGCGAACGTTTTGTTGCCGCAGTGCAAGATCCTGAAAATACGGAGTCTATGCTTTTTGGGCTTGATTTGGAAGGGCAGGCATTAACCACATCAGGCCATTACGCACGAAAAAGTACAATGGAAGACGGCGATGTATCACATCTAATTAGCCTAACGGATACCTCCACCAAAAGTGAGGAGGAAATACAAAATCAAGAAAAAAGCCAGCGTATAGATAAAAGTCTGAATGCAAGGCTTCAATGGCTATCGGCAACAGTCGTTTCTGGTAGCGCTTTGGTGAGTGGTATTTATAGCACGAGCTTGATGTTAAACCCTCAAGCAACATTAGCGCCCAATTTATTCGCGATTACTGTAGCGCCAGATAAAAAATTGCACACCTTTAACGGTGCGGCACGGCAACAACTACAGACCGCGTAATGGAGATACAAAATGCGAATTAAACCCTTGGCTCTGGCCATTATCACACTTTCAAGTTTAACCTCATGTGGTGACGAAAGTTCAAAAGGTAGTACTTTACCTAGCAACGATCAAAAAGTAGATTCTAGTACATTGCCCTATTTGGCTTGTATTGACCAAAATAAAAACTGGGTTTGCGACGATGCCGATCCTAGCCTTTACGTTAGCGGCCCTGGCGATGTTGGTTTGACGCCTGAAAATGGGCATTACCTTTTATTGGAACGTCGCAATAACGAAACTAACCAACGAGAAAGTGTGTTGGCCTCTCGCACGCATATTGTTAATGCCAAAACAACGCTAGAGTTAATGCTCGGTTTAATGCCCGGTAATAATTCAGTGGGCGATGCACCGCAATATATTGAATCCACTTTTTTAGAAACTACAGCGATACTGCAAAACACTTTTGAAAAAGCCATGCAACGCGGGATATTACCACTGCAAGCTCTTCATTCTGTAAGTAAAGCTGCGGTGGAACAAAATACGCCCTCGCCGGTACTAGCGGAGCCTATAGCTTCTATTTCTAATGAAGAAAATTTAAGCCAGTGGTACAGCAATGAAAGCGAAGATTCTCGCCGACAGTTGGCCGTGCAAGGTGATGTGGCGCTTAATAATTCTGATAGTAATCGATTGTATCTTTTTCAGGGTAACGCTGAAATTGTGACGGGTGAGGGGAATAGTGCCTATCAAACACCGGCTATTGGAAATACTGAAATTGATTTGATTCCCCTTGATGTCGCCACTCTAGCCGCCACAAGTCGTCTACAGCGTAGAGCTTTAAGGCTCGTGAAATCAGCCTCGAACCTATTGATTGATACCGTGTCGGCAGCCACACAAATTAATGGCGAAGCCAGTGCTGGCAGCCCTATTGTGCTGGCCCCAGGGCAAGGAATTGTATCGGCTGAAATTGTAAACGAGGGTCGTGAAGCACTAATTATTATGAATATGCTACAGGGTGACTATACCGGCGAAAACTGCACGCAAGGGCCTGCAGTGAGTGAAGGTATTTTCCGAATATCATTAGAAGGAAACAATAGTTACCGTCTTTTAGAGCAAGTGAAAAGCTGTATTCATAGTGGGTTTTCTTTGTTAGCCGCTAACAATACCGGAAACCAATATGCCGCATGGGACGCTAACGAAGACCGTTTATGGTTATTTAATAACGATGACGTTGCACAAGTTTTAGATTTACAACTACCGGAAGGTCGGCCGGTTCAATCGATAGTGATGACTGACGGTGGGCGCTATTTGGCGGCTATTGCTTACGGTCAAGCCATTATTGTCGATGTACAAAGTGGGGCAATACTGCACAAAATTACAGGAGCCTGGGGCAATGTGGTTGATGCTAGCTTTGCCGGCGGTGGTCGCACGTTAACAATTGCAAGTGAAGACAGCGTTTACGCTCTACAGCTTGATGATAATTTGTACCTTCGCCAGAAATCTATCTTCAAAACAACGGAAACTTTACGAAGTTTAGCTGCAAGCCCTGATGGCGATAGTTATTTTGCAGCCAGCGATAACGGCATTCATTGGCTAAATTCAACGGGTGAGGAAATAGCACACTATCAATTACCCGCAGGTTTACACATACAGCAAAGCGCCGTTATTCATAATCAGCTCCTGCTTTTGTCGCGTGGCAGGCAGGACTTGCAATTTAAATTGCAGCGTTTCACGTTATCAACACCGCGGCTAGTGGCTGAAAATAACGCACTTTGAACCTCAGGAATTATGAGTAATGAATACTGAAATAATGTTAAACATCGGTAAGACGATATCATTAACAACAGCGTTAATATTTGGCGTTACTGCATGCGGTGATGGGAAATACACAGCAGGCGAACCGAAAAAAATGGCGCAGGCCAACTTGGTTTCGGCTAACGAAAATCTCCAAAAAGAGTCGCCCACCGAAGAGAATAATGTAACTTTAACGGTCAGCGGTAAAGTACTGAATGTGGGGTATTTGGCGAATGCGCAAGTTTGCTTGGATGAAAACGACAATGGTAATTGTGATAACAACGAGCCAATAGGGATAACGGATAGCGACGGTAATTACTCGCTGGTGATAAAAGTCGGCGCTCGCGGGGCTAATTTATTGGCGATAGTAACCCCGGATTCAGTGGATTCTGCCAGTACAGCCGAAATGCCTGTTGTTATTAATCACGGATGGGTTCTACCGGTATTATTAGAATATGACGATAAGGTCACTGATGTTAGGCAAAATATTACATTTATTGCCGCAACCTACACTGCGCGCCAGCGCACAAGAGGGCGCTCGCGAGACAGCAATCTTTTAAATACTTTTCGGCGGGTGGTCGGCGAGCCAAATATCGATTTCACAACCGGCCAATATTTTCTTCCCGTGGACTTTGATCATGTTGCATCCCCCAAAAATAACTTGAGCGATCGTTTGTATGACTTCTATAAAGTTTTAAACGAACGCACGCTTGTCGATAACACATCATTATCGGCATTGGATGTTACGGCTTATGCATATGCACTTTATAACGCTTACAGTAATGCTAGTGATGATGCCGCTTTGCAGCCTTCTATGCCCAGCCGTATTGTTGAGGATGAAATAGCCGGTGAAGATTTTATTGGAGACTTTGCCGATGAAGATCATCGTTATTTTCGATCACGTACTGATGTTATTACCGTATTGCGCAATGGATTAACAGAAACGACAGGGTGGGTAAGATCTGCCTATAACAGTACATTAGAACAAATTGGCCGACGTGTTATTGACTTGCAAAACGGCCAAGTTGTCTTGCATTTTGAAGAGCGAACAAGTGGGTATTGGCAGCCTTTAACGGTTAGCGAAGATGTGACGTTCACATTAAGCCCTGAAGGAAATTTAACGACAATAGGCGCAACGGATAGCCAGCAGCCCAGGGTAATAAGCCATGTCGATGGTAATCGCGTTACCCTACGTATGCCAGGTAATAATTCACGTGCGGCCTATGATGTTGCAAATAGCCCAGCAACGAATTTTTTTATTGAAGAGTGGGTTGATGAGCAGCAAAGTATAAATTGGTTTTATGGGGAAAACCTTCCCGAAGTGCCTGCTTTTACAGAAAGGCCGGGTTGTGCAAAAAATTATCCGGGTTATCGCCATCAGCCCAATACGGGTCGTGATAGCTTGAGTGATTGGTATAGGCAGTGCTTCGATTATTTTACCGCCGAATACTATGCTGAAATCCTAGCGGATATTGATTTAACCTACGAAAACCCAGAAATACCGGGTGCAACTTTTTACGATGTAACGCTGCTTGATCCTATTGTTATTTTCCCAGCAACAGAAGCGTGCGGCAACGATGATAATCCACTAGCCCGCATTACCGTGGGTGATATTGAGCATTGTAATTGGGCCATCGATACAATGGCGGGGCATACACTGGAAAATATTTTTGATGATGACGGTATTCGTATCCATTCTTGGAATAATATTTATGGTGAATCAGATTTCGACGTGGATGGCAGTGTAATAATCGCTGGCGATGAAAGCCAATGGGGGCAGCCGCAGCAGCTTAAGTTAACGCTGAATCGCGAAGGTAATAGTCAGCGCGGTACGGGCTCGATTTATAGTCAATATGGTGGCTGGACGCCCGTGAGTATCGCCCCTTTAACGGAAGATGTTATATGGGAAATAAGTCCGATGAACCCGAATCTAATTTTGGTCGAATTTCCTTTTTTGGATGTTAATAATCCGCTTGTTCCCTCTGGCAGCCAAAGCGACGGAGCAACAGCTGCAATGTCACCAGCGATATTCTCTGGCGCACGCCTTTCAGATCGCTCTCGTAGTAGTCACTTCACATCAACATGGAATAATACGTCTTTCCGGATGGACCAAAGTACACACAGCAGTATTAATCGTGAAAAAATAGCGATATATTTAAGCGAAAATGGGCATGTGCTTACAGGGCAATATTATGGTGCCGGTTTTACATTTTCTGAGCGTTATTTTGTTGTGCCGGCATTTGAGCAGGGTGTAAAAGCCCTAGAGTATGTTGTCGATAATCTGTTTAGCGAAGGCTGGATTGACTCGAAGCCGTTGCCGGCCATGAGTCAGTAATCAGGGGGACTAAAACCATGCCTTCAATGGCATGGTTTTTTGTGGTTCACAGATAAAAAGCTGATTAATGGGGTGGGGAGATGTGAATAAATTGTTTATGTTACTTCTTTAATTAATTTTTACGTAGTTAATAACGTCTCCATTACGAGCCGTTTGTGAGGTATAAATAAGCTCCTCACCTTCATGCAGTTGAAAATAAAAGTCATCATCGCCAACAATTTGTTCTACGGTTATTGATTGTATAAATTGTCCTGGGAATAACAGACGGCCGCCAGCATCAGTAATTGTATCTATTTTTCGGCTGAGACCGCTGACTTGGTAGTTGACCGAAACTTGGAACTGATCTTTATTGGGAGCGATTTGGCCGGATATGGAATAAATAAGTTGCTGATTTCTCGGCCCATCATATTGCATGAATTCACGTTTAGAATACCCTAACCGGTATTCTCCTTCGATCAGGCCGTATATGAATGTTGAGGCCCTGCTTAAGCCTTCCATGTCTTCTTCAAACTGAAGTTTTACTTCACCCAGCACGTCAAGGTTTGGTATGTAGCGATAATCCAAATCAAAATTTTCGTAGTTATCATCGGGTGCTTCAAAGGTAATCTCATCAATTACCAGCTCATATAACTCTGCAATTACCCCTGTTTCGACTTGGTAAATACGCTCGGCTTCAATATCCTCAAGGTAAAAAAGATCTAAAAATTCTTGCTGATCCTCACTATCTAGCGCAGCCTGAATAGCTGCTTTGAGTGATTCTTGAAGGGCAAGCTCATTATTGTTATCGGAAGAGGTGCTGAATGTTCGGCTAGAGTTTGTTCCGAAAGACGGTGGTGCGTCTGGCGTTGATAGGTTGTTTAACGACGCGTCGTCGCCCCCGCTACCGCAGCCAGTAAGGGCGGCAAGAGTAAAGGCGAATGCGGGTAAAATAGGCTTCATGGGTAGTCCTGATTTATGTACTGTAATCTCTACGCTAAAGTAAACCATCCGTTTTTAAGTGGGTCTAGTGGTTGCGCTCAAATTTTAGTTGTTTGCTCAGTAACTGCGCAATTTATCTTAGCGGCTGGCCCCTAAGTTTCGTGATCGGGTACTATTTATGAAGCTAGCGTCGCTAAATACCCCCGCCAGCCCCCAAACTGGGTAATCTCCTGCGCACCTTCTACCCCATAACCCTCACAAATAAAGCCGCATACCCTTTGCCCATCTTCCAGCTCAACCTTACCTATTCCTAGCGGTGTAATGTCAAATATAAGGCTCCTGCCTCGATAGAGCGCCACTCCGCCCCCTAATGCGGTCGAAAGCGTAGTGCTCATTTTTTAATCGACTGGGTAATATTTCACAAGCCCAAAGGGAATAGATCACTTCAATGCTAAGGCTTAAACCGTAATCTAACGGTGCTCCTCAACGAAGAGCCGTTAATGATTGGGTGTAATAGCCATTTAAAAGGACATGACTATGTACGTTACAAGGATGAATACCGCTAAAAGCCAAGCTATCCATAACAAGGTTGCAAGGGCGACGGCAGGCAAGCTTATTCTATTCAGTTTCAAATATCGTCCTTTGATATTACATCAACTATTTATCCTCGGCGTCGTAATGCGCATTGGGTACATATGCATCAACAACGGATCCTTAATCCTCAAGATGTAATGAAGTGTAATGTCTTTCAGCACAGTATTTCTATAAATTCTCATCCGAACCTAGTGAGCAGAGTTCTCGCTGAGTGAATTAATCAATAGGTGTGTTGCTAGAGCGATATGCCATAGGCACAATTTTAAATAAGGGATTACGTTATGAATTTTTCTTGGGTATTTAAGCGCCGCTGGATGTTACTTGTGGCGAGTATTATTTTTGCAATACTAGTCGCAATTCCTGCAGGTGAAATGCAGCAAACGGCCAGTTACAAAGTCTATTTCGATAAAAACAATGCACAGTTGATGGCTTCCGAAAAGTTAGCCGCAGAATACTCCAATAGCGACAATGTTTTGTTCGTGGTGGCACCTAAAGACGGCGAAGTCTTTACTGCAGAAACACTGCAGGCTATTGCGGCGTTAACGAAAAAGGCATGGCAATTACCCTATTCTACTCGTGTAGATTCAATAACAAATTATCAAAATAGTTATTCACAAGCGGATGATGTTTTTGTTGAAGATTTGGTGGCGAAGCCAGAGTCGTTAAGTACTGAAGACATTACAGGCATAAGGGAAATAGCACTGAATGAGCCTAATTTAGTGAATAGGCTGATTTCATCGAATGGTGCTGTTACAGGTGTAAACGTTACGATTAACTTCAGTGATGAAAACGTTGATGTCGAAACGCGTGAAGTGGTTGCTGCTGCCCGTGCGTTAGTGACAGAAACATTAGCCGAAAATAGCAATGTCGATGTATATCTCACTGGCATTGTCTTAATGAATAACGCTTTTCCCGAATCATCGGAAAAAGATGGTGCGACTTTAGTACCTGCGATGCTATTACTCATTTTAATTGGTTTAGGTATATTGCTGCGCGCAGTAACACCTGTGGTGGCCACGCTATTCGTTATGCTGCTGTCCATTGCCGGTGCGATGGGGGTTGGTGCGTTATTAGGGTACAAGATAAATCCGGTATCGGGTGCTGCACCTATTATCATATTAACGGTGTGCGTGGCCAGTTGTGTCCATATATTAATGAGCTTTATGGCCGGGTACCGTGAACGCAGCGAAAGCAAAGCTACCGCTATTCAAGGGGCTTTAAGCATTAATTTTAAATCCATTGCACTTACAAGCTTAACAACGGCAGTTGGCTTTTTGAGTATGAACTTCAGCGAGGCGCCCCCATTTAGAGAGCTGGGTAACATCAGTGCGGCGGGTATTGTTATGGCATTTATTATGTCGTATAGCTTGTTACCGGCATTATTGTGTATTTTACCTATTCGCCAAAAAAAATCCGTTAAACATACATCATCACTGCTAAGTACTATTGTGGGGTGGGCAGAGAGATGTGTTCTATCATCACCTAAGTTAATAGTCGCTGTTGGCATTGGTCTGAGCTTGATGTTATCGGCGGCGGCATTTAAAAACGAATTAAACGAAGATTTCGTTCGATATTTTGACGAAAGCTTTGATGTCCGTAAATCGACGGAATTCGCTTTGAAGAATTTGTCGGGTGTAAGCATTATTGAATACGATATACAGGCAGGGGAGTTTGGTACGGTTAACGATCCAGATTACTTGCAGCATTTAGATGCGTTCACGCAATGGCTTTATCAACAACCTGAAGTTATTCATGTAAATACCTTTTCAGATACCATCAAACGTTTGAATAAAAACTTTAATGGCGATGATAATCAGTTTAATAAACTTCCCGATAGTGGCGATCTTATTGCTCAGTACACGTTAATGTACGAAACCTCATTACCTTATGGGCTTGGAATTACTGAGCGTGTGAAACTAGATAAGTCGGCAAGCCGTTTAACCGTAACATTAAGTGATGTAACGAATAACCAGCTTCTCGCATTGGAACAGCGTGCCAATCAATGGCAGCAAGAATATTTCCCGCAAAGTATGCAAAGCCAAGGTTTAGGTTGGTCCATGATGTTTGGTCGTATTGCGCAACAGAATATCCAGAGCATGATTATCGCAACAGTATCAGCGGTATTACTGATTTCATTTATGCTGATATTACCCTTTAAATCTGTGCGTTTAGGTGTAATCAGTCTTATTCCCAATATGCTGCCGGCATTGGTTGCGCTAGGTATTTGGGGCTTGACTGTTGGCATGATTGGCTTAGCCGCTTCTATCATTACGGCCTTAACGTTTGGCATTGTGGTTGATGACAGTATTCACCTCATTAACCGTTATATTCGCAATCGACGTGATTTGGGATTATCTGCTGCGGTG
Organism: Marinagarivorans sp.; assembly: GCF_982758155.1. Lineage (NCBI taxonomy): Bacteria > Pseudomonadati > Pseudomonadota > Gammaproteobacteria > Cellvibrionales > Cellvibrionaceae > Marinagarivorans > Marinagarivorans sp. Next base: position 13,148 of record NZ_CEXWTU010000013.1, read on the forward strand.
AGCGTACATAATAGTTTGCAAACAGTAGGTAAAGCGATTGTGGTGACCTCGATTGTATTGTGCGCCGGGTTTTCAATATTGGCTTTCTCGGGCTTCAAGATAAACAGTATTATCGGCATGTTGTCAGCCACAACAATAATGATTGCACTGCTAATGGATTTATTAGTACTGCCGGCTTTACTGCTTGTTTTAGATCGTTGGTTATTTAAACCTGTTAGTCAGAATCAGCAAGTAACACAAGAGCAGGCTTCGGCATCGGTGGGGATTAATGCAATGGCCTCGGCCCGACAATCAACAGTAAGTATGGATTAAAAAGGAGATATCTCATGGAAAATTTAATCCCTTTTGAGGGTGAATCATTAATCGATTTAATTAAATTTAGAGCGCAGCAACAACCGAATGCAATGGCTTACACGCATTTAAAAGATCGTAAGGATGAAAAAGAAAGCATCAATTACCAACATTTACACGATGAGATTTGTCGATTAGCAGCCTATTTTCAACAGCTGGGCATCAAAGGGGAGCGCGTGGTGCTGGCATACCCTACCGGCCTTGAATATATCGTCGCTTATTTTGCAGTGATTTTTGCTGGTGGTATTGCGGTTCCCGTTTTTGAGCCACGCCAAAGTGCACATTTTGCGCGTTTGCAGGGCATTATTGAAGATTGCAAACCGATGTTAATGATTAGTAACGAGCAAACGCAGCGTGTGACGAATGAGGATTCAATCGCGATAATTAAAAATGCGGGTGTTCATTGGTTAACGACAGACAATTTGGCCGAATTCAATACTATACAAGCCAGCGATTGGTCGCCTATTACGTTACAACCGGAGGCTGTTGTGTTTTTGCAGTATACCTCTGGCTCTACCGGTAACCCAAAAGGCGTAAAGGTCACGAATGGTAACTTAATTCATAATTCACAAGTTATTGCCCGTGCTACCCAGCCGGATGAAAGCTTTGTTTGTGTCAGTTGGTTGCCGCCGTATCACGATATGGGTTTGATTGGGAGTTTACTGCAACCGTTGTTTTCAGGTTATCCGTGTGTTGTGTTATCGCCAGTATCAGTCATTCAACGTCCGTATAAATTACTGCAAGCCATTAGCGACTACAAAGCAACAATATCGGGTGGTCCAAACTTTATTTTCGAAACTTGCGTGAATCGTATTCGCGATAATCAAATAGAAGGTGTTGATTTAAGTTCCTGGAAAGTCGCATTTAACGGTGCAGAGCCTATTCATGCTGAAACCTTATATAACTTCACTGAACGTTTTTCTGAATATGGTTTTTCTGGAAAAGCACATTATCCCTGTTATGGCTTAGCCGAAAATACGCTATTTGCCACGGGAGCCAAAGCGCAGTCTGGCGCGGTTGTTAAAAAATTCGATCCACAAGAGTTAAAGAAAGGTTATGCGTGCAATTCCAATAATGACGAGGCGATATCGCTCGTCAGTAGCGGATATCCAGATGCGGAAGTGACGCTACACATTATTAACCCAAAAAATGCAACTGAACTACCCGAGCGCACGGTTGGTGAAATTTGGCTGCAGGGCAAAAGTCAGCCTTTGGGGTATTGGGAACGTGAACGGGTAATGGGCGAAGAGTTTTTCGGCTTATTGGAAGGGGATAACGAAAATACCTATTTCCGTACCGGCGATTTGGGTTTTGTAGATGGCGGTGAGTTGTTCGTTACCGGCAGAATTAAAGATCTTATTATTGTTAGAGGAAAAAATCATTATCCGCAGGATATCGAACTCACTATTGTGAAAAGCAGCGACGACATAAAATCGCACTGTGTTGCCGCATTTTCGTATGTCGAGAACAACGCTGAGTGCGTGGCTGCATTGGTTGAGGTTAAGCAGAATGTGTCTGAAGAACAGCGGAAAATTATACAGGAAGGTATCGTAGAAACTGTAGCTAAGAGGCATGATTTGAAGTTAGCGAATGTCTGTTTTATTAAGCCGGGTTCGCTACCCAAAACAACCAGTGGAAAGATACAGCGCAGAGCGGCTCAGCAAGCCTATCTTAATACAATCAATGAAGCAGTCAGCTAAGGAATTGCTATGACGATGAATACACTATCACAACATCAGCTGGCCATGGATTTGGAATTTGCTTTAGGTAATCCCAATGACGAAGCTTCGGTTATGTCATATAAGCGCGTAATGGAGTTAGATGAGCGCGAAGCGTTTCAGGAGGAGTTCTTTCAATATTTAATGTCTAAAAAAATTCATCATTATTACGTGCCTCGTCAATATGGTGGGCAACTCGATTCGTATGAGCAATTATATGCTTTAGGTAAGGTGCTAGCACGCAGAGATTTATCCACAGCGGTTACCATGAGTACGATGGTTTGGTCGACATTAGTGTGGGTCGGTGGCAGTGAAGAACAAAAGAAACGTTGTGCAGAACTCACGTTGTCTATTCATGGTGCGCAATGCTTGGCGTATTCCGAAGAACATCATGGTTCTGATTTGTTGGCCAATGAGTTTCGTGCAGAAGCTACGGATAATGGTTATCGCCTAAGTGGTGAAAAATGGCCGATTAACCGTGCTGCACGCTCCGATGTAGTGATGTTATTAGCCAAGACCGCCGATAATATTGGTGGCCGAAATTTATCACTATTTATGGTCGAAAAATCAAAAATAGACTGTGCGAAATATACTTATCTACCCAAAATAAAAACCCATGGATTACGTGGTTGTGATATCTGCGGTATTCGTTTTGATAGTGCAGAAGTACCAGCAAGTACGTTGATTGGTGAGCCGGGCCATGGCCTAGAGTTGGCGATTAAAGCGTTTCAAATTACACGAACACTGTGTGTGGCGCTTTCGATTGGTGCATTAGAAAATAATTTACGCGTTGTAACCGAGTTTGCATTGGCGAGAAAGTTATATCGGGCGTCTGTATTCGATATCCCCAATGCGCAGCGTTACCTTACAGGGGCATTTTCTGACGTGCTCGTAACCGATGCTCTGGGTAGTTCACTGGTGCGAGCACTCCATTGTATCCCCAAAGAATTTAGCGTGTTGTCTGCTGTGGCTAAATGCTTTGCGCCGTTAAAGTTAGATAAAGCGCAAAAAGATCTCGCTACGGTATTGGGCGCACGTTACTTTTTTCGAGAAGATCACAAAGAAGGCATCTTTCAAAAGTCACTGCGTGATAGCCAAGTGGTGAGTTTATTTGATGGCAGCTCTGAAGTGAATCTTTATAGCTTATGTACGCAACTTCCATTTATTGCACGGCGCCAAATTAAGGCGGTAGATGCTCGGCGAGATGTAGAGTGCTCGCTGTTAAAAACTATTTTTGATGCGAAGGAACCATTACCAGCTTTCGATGGTAGTCGGTTAGATCTAGCTTCGCATGGCAAAGATCAGGTGATGGAAAGTTTTACGGCGTTAAAGCATAACTTTGAGGCCCTGAAGTCAACATCGGATTTGTATGCAGATTTATACCCACTGGTTGAGAGTATCTATAACAAGCATATCGAAAATATGCAGTGGATTTCTGATAATGCACGCAACGGCCTTGATATTCGTTCTCCAAAAATGTTTTCTTTCTCTAAACAGTATTGCATTACTTTTGCAGCGGTTAGTGCACTGCATTACTGGAACTTTAATCTGAAGCAAACCGATAACTTTATTCGTTCTGGATATTGGTTGGTTACAGGATTGTATCGTTTAGCGGAAGAGTTACATCTGAATCCTGTCGAGCTGCCTGTGGTTTATTGGGAGTCGATGGCGGAAGAACTCGTTTACCGAACAGAGCAATCCAAAAACTACGGTGTCGTTACTTGCGATATCCCCGATATTACCAAATTACAATCAGCGCCATTCAAGGAGGCCATCTAATGTCAACTTTAACTCATGCACAATTTACTGACATCAATAATACGCAATTCGACAGCGTTATAATAAAAACCAAGGAGCTAATGGCGGAATATTTAAAAATGCAGGCGAGTGATATCGATCCACTCAAAAACATTACTAGCTATGGATTAGATTCCATTGATGCTGTTACCATTTTGGGTGACCTAGAAGATTGGTTGGATATTGAATTGCCAAGTACTTTGCTTTGGGATTATTCAAGTGTCAATGATGTCTCACGTTACATTATTGAAACCTACGATGATCTTACTATTAATTAGATATACAAAGCTAAGGAGTATTTGTCATGGATAACAACGAAATAACTGCATCACCGATTCAAGGTGGTTTGTATTACCTGCAGCATACGCACCCAAATCTTAACGCATATAATGTAATTTTCTCAGCTAAGCTAGAGGGTGTCTTCAATAAAGAAAATTTACAGGCCAGTGCGTTGCAGGTTCAAGAAAAACATGAAGCGCTACGACAAACGATGGTTCTACGTGATGGCATTCCTACATTTAGGGTTGATCTTTCACAGCCATTAACTTTCAGTTTTATCGATATCTCAAATTTAAAGAGTGAAGAGCAGTTTTCGGCTATTCATGCAGATAGCCTGCGTCCATTCAATTTAGATAATGATTTATGTGTACGCCTTGCTGTTTTTAAAACAGCGGAACAAGAAAGCGTGCTGTTGATTACTGCACATCATGCCTGTTTTGACTTTTGGTCGTTATCATTGCTGATGGAAGAGCTGGGTCGTCGTTATGCGGCTTGTTGTGAAAATAAGCCTGTTGTTGAAAGTGAAACGTTACAGCTTTCAGATTGGTTGGGTGCGGTAGCTTCGCCAGATTACCAGGGCAAGATTAACACCCAGTGTGATCATATGGTTTCGTTATTAGAGGGAGCGCCAACGCAGTTAGATTTATCCTGTGACTTTACCCGACCACGGGAAATGCGTTATACCGGAAAATCGTTAGGATTCTCAATTCCTGAAGCATTAACCGCAAGTATCGAGTTAGCAGCTAAGGCGCAGGGCGTAACGGTATTTATGTTTTTGCTGTCGGCATATCAAGTATTGTTGCATCGTTATACCGGCCAGGATGATATTTTGATAGGCTCGCCTTCGGCGGGTCGACCTCGTCGTAAATTTCATGGCGTAATGGGTAACTTTGTTAATACTATTGTTACGCGCAGCCAAGTTGGTGAGAAAACTACATTCGCAGAAAAACTAGCGGCTACCTTTAGTAGTGTGGCAAGTGCTGTTAAAAATGATGCCGTTCCTTTTGTGCAGCTGGTAGAAAAGTTAGTCTCTAAAAGAGACCCTTCTCGCTCACCATTAATACAAGCTTATTTTGCCTGGGATAAACTGCCGCAGTTTGAGCGCTTTGCACATTTCTTTAGTCGTAATACCTGCGACGATAGTGTGGCTTGGCATGGGCTTACTTTGTCACCGTATTGGATGCCTCAGCAAGAAGGGCAATTTGATATTGCTTTCGAAATGGGCGCAAAGATTGATGGCGCATTAACCGGCACATTAAAATATAGAGATGACTTATTCTGTGCTGAATCTATGCAGGAATTTATTCAGTGCTACATTAATTTATTATCCGAATTTACTCGTGATGTTGACCAAGATATTTTTTGCGCTGCAATAGTGAATGATAAGCAAGCACGTAAAAATATCGCACTATCTAAGCCTTGTGTTGAACTAGAGGCTGGCGCAGAAACAGTACCTGCCTTATTTTCTGATTGGGTTGCTAGCCGTGCAGGCCATAATGCGATTGAGGATGAAAGCGGCGTGATGACGTATGCTGAACTCGATTGGGTAAGTACGGCTATAGCGCATTATCTACGCAATAATTTTTCGGTCACCGGTAAGCGTGTAGGCGTTTATTTGGAGCGCGATAGGTATTTGCTGGCGACCTTGTTGGGTATATTAAAAGCGGGTGCGGCTTATGTGCCGATTGATCCGAAGCTACCGACAGCAAGAGCAGAGATGATTATTCAAGATGCTCAGTTATCAGTCTTGTTAGCGTCTAAGCTACCTGATGCCTTAAAGGACGCGGGTACTCAAAGTACTGTACTTTGGTCTGCGCAATTACCGATGTTATTGACCGAGCCCGCAGTGTCTTTGCCTGCGCTCGTTTCGCCGTCCGATTCGGCTTATGTGATATTTACTTCAGGTTCTACTGGGCGCCCGAAAGGTGTTGAGATTAGCCATGCCAGCGCAGCAAATTTGTTGCGTAGCTTTGCAAAGGAACCAGGCTTTTCACCTGATGATAAATTGTTAGCTATCACAACGATTGCTTTTGATATTTCTATATTGGAACTTTTTTTACCGATTACTCACGGCGGTACGACGTGTATTGTTGACCGTGATGCCGCTGCACTGCCGGAAGCCTTAATGGCACGTATTCAGCGTTTTTCACCAACATGGATGCAGGCCACTCCAGCCACATGGAAAATGTTATTTACGGCGGGCTGGCAGGGTGAACCCTCGTTGGCGGTTTTATGTGGTGGCGAGCCATTGCCGCAGTCGCTGGCCGAAAAACTCTATAGCACTTGCGGCGCTGTCTATAATGTTTATGGTCCTACAGAGACGACCATCTGGTCTACGTTTTCATCTTTTACTGGCGGTAATGTGGTTATTGGCCAGCCATTGGCGAATACGCAAACTTATATTCTAGATTCTAATTACAACTTGGTTCCGCAAGGTGTTGTGGGTGAATTGTTTATTGCAGGTGCGGGTTTAGCGAAAGGGTATTTTAATCAGCCGGCGCTTACGGCTAAAAGCTTTGTTGCAAACCCTTATGCTAAAGGTTTGATTTACCACTCGGGTGATTTGGCCCGCATTAATCAAGATGGCCAGTTAGAATGCTTGGGGCGAATTGGTAATCAGGTAAAAATTCGCGGTTTTAGAATTGAACTGGATGATATTGAAGAAAATATTCGTAAGCACGAAGCGGTGAAAGATGTTGCCGTAACGGCAAGTGAAGCAGGCGATGACCGCTATTTGACTTGCCACTTTGTACCACATGAAAATAAAGCGGTAGATGCCGCCGAGCTTAAGGAATACGCCAAAGGTTTATTGCCGCAATACATGGTGCCAGCTTATTTTATGGCAATACCGGTGATACCGTTGAATAGCAACGGCAAGGTGGATAAAGCGAAGTTGCCCAGCCTTAATGCCATGGCTATTTCGAATCGCGAGCTCATCGCACCGAGAAACCAAGACGAAGAAACACTGTTAACTCTGTGGGAAAAATTATTAGATACTGACAGTGTGTGTGTTACTGATGATTTCTTTGATGTGGGCGGTCACTCACTATTAGCGGTACAGCTAGCCAGCCAGCTTAAAAAATCCTTTGCAGTAGAGGTGGGTGATAATTTTGTTTTAAGCAATCCCACGATTGAAAAAATGGCAATAGCACTTCACAGCGATATTGACCAAGGTCCGCAGTGTTTGGTTAAGCTTAATACAGGCGATGAAGTTACCGCGCCTCTATTTTTAATGCATCCAATTGGCGGTACTGTTTATTGTTATTTAGCGTTAAACCAATATCTGGATAACAAAATTCCTGTTTATGCCTTTCAGTCTCCGGGCCTTGATGATGCGGATGAATCCGAAGTGGCAATAGAGGATATCGCAAAAAAATACGTGGATATTATTATTGAACAATATCCAACGGGAATTATTCAACTGGGTGGTTGGTGTTTTGGTGGCGTAATCGCTTATGAGGCCGCAGACCAATTGCAAAAAATGGGGCGCGTAATCTCGGGCATCCATCTGTTTGATACCCGTGCACCCATTGTGAAAAATCATCCTAGCGATGGTGATGATGCAACTTTATTGTCGTGGTTCGCTCGCGACTTGGCAGTGCCCATGAACAAAACTTTGACGGTGACACCAGATGAGCTGCGCGCTATAGATTGTGATGAGCAGTTTAACTTTGTACTGCAACAGGCGAAAGCTGCAGGGGTAGTTGCAGAGGATGTTGATGAAGAAAAATTGCATAATTATTTCCAGGTATACATCGCTAATGGCATGGCATTACAAATGTATGAGGAAAAACATGTTGATGTTGCGCTACGTTTATATATAGCTGTGGATGAGCCTGATGATTATGGCAAGTATTTAGGGTGGGATGAATTGTTAGGTGATAATTTCGATGCTATTTATCTTGCGGGTACACACAATTCAATTATGTATAAACCCAATGTTGAAACCCTAGCGAATGATCTTAACAAAATTGTATCGCAGCAGCTTTTGACCAATAATATTTTTAAACCTAAAACCGTAAGAACCACTATTACCCATCAAGCCATGGAGAGCGTCGCATGAATCGTTTAGATAGCAAAGTGATTGAAGTAACAATGGATTATGAAATAGAAGGCTCCATGATGGAGGTGTTTAATTTCTTGGCAAATCCTGAAAATGATGCCCTGTGGCAATCGTCTTGCGATACGGTAGAGCTAATAGAGAAAGAAAAATCGGTTAAGGTTGGTACACAGTACACCATTGGTTTTAGCTTTTTAAGCCGCCGAATGCATTTTCAAGCCGAGGTTACGGACTATGTCTTTGGTGAACGCTATGGTTACCGCTCTTTGAATGGTCCCATGAGCTATGAAGGTGGCTATCGTTTTACCGAGCGGGAAAATCGTGTGTTTATTGAATGGTTTTTTAGGGCGGTACCCGGGAAGTTTTTTGGTATTATTCCGCAAAGTTTAATTAAAAAAACGATGACTAAAAAAGTGAGTGAAGATGTAGAACGTTTACAGCAAACGTTTCGCGAAACGCATTTAGCCTATGAGGAGAGTGCTTAGTGAAGACGAGATTTATTTTAGGTGCTATACCGGCTATGGCTTTATTGCTGGCCTTGGGCGTAACGCCTGCATGGGCTATAGATGCTGAGCAAGAAGCCCTAGCGAAAGGCCTTGAAATTGCACAAGAGCGTAAACGCCGGGATATGGGGTGGCAAGACGCCGAAGCGGCCATGGTCATGTTATTGCGCAATCGCTATGGCACAACCAGCGAACGTGAAATGCGTGTAATGACATTAGAGGTGCAAGACGATGGTGATAAAAGTTTAATTGTCTTTGATACGCCACGGGATATTAACGGTACGGCATTGTTAACCTATGCGCATGTTGTTGGTGCAGATGATCAGTGGTTATTTATGCCTGCGTTAAAGCGCGTTAAGCGTATTGCCTCTAAGAATAAATCGGGCCCGTTCGTGGGCAGTGATTTTGCTTATGAAGATATGGTGTCGTTTGAGGTGAGCAAATTCACGCATCGTTTTTTGCGGGACGAAACGCTTGAAGGTATTGATTATTTTGTTGTTGAGCAGGTACCTTTAGACGGCCTTTCGGGTTACACGCGACAGGTACTTTGGTTGGATCAAGAGCACTTGCGTGTAATGCGGGCAGAATTCTATGATAAAAAATCGGCTGTGGTTAAAGAGCTTGTTCTATCCGATTATCAACAACACCTAGAGCATTATTGGCGTGCTCACCAGCTGCAGATGAAAAACATGCAGACCGGTAGCGAAACGACATTAACCGTAAATAGCATGCGCTTTAAAACCGGTTTAAGTGATTCGGATTTCAGCCGAAGTAGCCTTAAGCGAATACGCTAGTACGCATGTGCCTGGCCGCTAGCTGAGCAAGTGGATATATGCACCCGAGCTCACTGCGCCAAGCACGGCCTTTCATCATTATCATTATTTGAGCCAGCCACGGGCAACTTGGGTAATGGCAGCGAAGGCGGGGTTGGAGATGGTTCGCTCGGGTGAGATAGCATATAAGGGGCGAGGAAAAAATATTTCATCCACTAATGCTTGATATCGACATCCTTAGGGGTGTGCATTAAATAAGTTACTGGAATTTGGGTTTGTGGGTGCTTGCTTGACGAGGCGAAAATATGGCGTAATAGCCGGCTATTGCAAATATTTTTAACGAAGGCAAGCGTGCACTCAGGAATTCAAAAACGGGAAGTTATTTAATGCACGCCCCTTACCTTCGTTGATCAAAGCGTTACATGCCCCGGTAACTGCTCCACGACATTATGCTCCTGCGCTCTCATTCACTTACTATCCCGTAAGGCCTGACGCTTGAATGCCCAGAAAACAATCAATTCCCCTTTTAGGCGAGCGTCATTTCGACCCTACCTGAGTAGTTACAATATATATTTACGGTTTATTATTTAACGTGGAACTTAATGGGTTATATGCTGCCCGAAGGTGCGGTCGACGGGTCGCCCTATGACTTCACGCCATTTTATCTATTTAACTTCGCACCCAACTCAAGCACACGTAACCTGATGACAGCTAATTTAGCTTTAGGCCATTGCTCTACCGTGTATGGTTCATCAAAATATAGTGGCTCAAAATAAAGGAGAATAATATGCAACATCATCGCAAGCACGCAATATGGATGATTTCACTGCTAATCGCCGTCACTCTAAGCGCATGCAGTAGCTCAAGCGACGACAAAGCCGTACCCACTGAAATAGTTGACGATCATGGTCACGAGAACCACACCGATGGTCACGACGACCCTGTAGTTACCCCCGAAGCCTGCACACCTAACCAAGCCGTCTTTGAGCAGAATATTCTTCCCGCACTTGCCCGAAACTGTAACAGTTGCCATGACGACCCGCCGCAATTTGGAGCACCCTTCGCGCTGCTGAGTTACGACGAAATAGTGGCCGGAGACGCTGGCGTTAGAATCTCTGACAAGGCCTTAGATGAACTCATGCTAGGCACTATGCCGCCAGGCGGTCAAATCCCTCACGAGGATTTGGACACGCTCGTAGCTTGGTTTTCTTGTGGCGAAGAGCACCCAGATTCGAGCCATGGCGTCGTTGCTAGCAAACCTGTTTTTAGCACTACCGAAGCCGCATCGCCAAATTATGAGGTGATCGATATTACGGCTGTAGGTGAAGAGGTCGGGCCGACAGTACTGGATGACTATCGAAATTTTTACTTCGACAACTTGGTTACAGAGGATAAATTTATTCGGCGCATCGAGCCCGTGATTGATGATTCTAGAGTTATTCATCACATCACGCTTCAATACGACTTAGATGAGGGTGGTGTTAGTTACATCTATGCATGGGCGCCAGGCACGGGTCCCGTTGAGCTGCCTGGTGGTCTAAGGTTGCGCCCAACCGATCGTTTGAAAGTTGAAATTCACTATAATAACGGTGCCGGCGCAACCGACGTTAGTGACTCAAGTGGTATGCGCATATATCTAGACGACACCGTCGGTACCGAATACGCAATGCTGGATGTCACGACCTACAGCATATTTGTAGCGCCTCACTCCTCATTTACCGCTGTCGCAAAATGCACAGCCGATCAAGAGTACACAATACTGGCGGGCATGCCGCACATGCACGAAACCGGCAGCGAGTTTAAGCAAGAGATTGTGCGTGCTGATGGCACTAGAGAGGAGCTATTCAGCCTTACCGGATGGTCTTTCGAATACCAACCCTTTTACCAAATGGCAGCAACTATTAATATTGGTGATAGGCTAGAAACCACATGCACCTATCAAAACGATACGGACAGCCCCGTGCAGGTAGGGCAAGGTACTTCTGACGAGATGTGCTTTAATTTTCTCTACGTAACCCCAGCAACAGTTGCTGGAGAATGTAGAGAGGACGATTTTTAAAATCATGTAGTACACATTGGCGTCATCATTTGACGCTTTACAGAAAAAAAGGCCTATAAATCATAGGCCTTTTTTGTTTCTGTACGGGGGCACCCGCTTAGACCCTTTTAATTTTTTCCAGTTATTCCCCCCATTTGTCAGGCTAGTTGTCATACATCTTCACGGGTCACCAGATTTAGTGTTCCGCTACGCCCGTTATTTTTATCCATCGGCCCTGTTTGATATTATTCACAATCGTTTATCTTTGAATTTTTTCCTACAATACAGGTTGTAATGGGAAACGAGAAAACACTGCGTTTAGTCATGCAAAAGATAGATTTTTACACATAACCAGCACTGCTAAAAAACACCAAGCTGTATACCATTTTCACATGCAAGCCTTGTGTTGGTGGAACAATATTTTTCTGATACCCTCCTGTTCTTCCGCTCTCAATCATCATCAAGATAATTATATTCTGATTTAATATTCAGCTGTTAATAGATCACAGCGTGAGCTCGTTAAAATATTAATGAGGGCTGAAAAAAATACTTATTTAAGGGCAGGGTGCACCTTTCTTGCGACAAGGCGTAACGCCGATCTAGAACCCTTATCGCCCAATGTGAACTGCGGCTACCAGGGCGGTGCTTTCAAGCTATCACTAAAACTATCTTCTAGATTCCCCCTTAAAGCTAAGGTGCAAGGTATTTCTTTTTTATCCAATTAGGTAACGGGCCTGCAGGGAAGCAGATTATTAGAAGAACGTATTCAGACAGGAGAATTCTCGAGGCATGCAACGCTCCGAGCAACAAAGGTAAGGATGTTGTACCAAATATCAGTGGCGTAAGTAAAAATACATTCAATAGAGTGAAATAAATTCTGTAAATAGGCATCAGATAGAGATAACACATGATTAAGAAAATATTATTTAAAGCCGCTTTAGCGTCGACCGTATTCTTATCGGCATATGCCAGTGGAGCGCAAAAAATTGGCGACCAAGAAATAGAAAAAAAGATCCAATCCATGAGCTTAGGAGAAAAGATCGACTTCCTTGGCGGTTACAATGATTTCAGTATAAGACCTTACCCGCAGTACGGCATCCCTGAAATACGGATATCCGATGGCCCTGTCGGCGTTCGAAATTTTGGCCCTGCTACAGCACACCCTGCAAGCATTAATTTAGCGGCGTCTTGGGATAGAGGCTTAGCGTATAAAACAGGCAAGGCTCTAGGCTTAGAAGCTCGCACAAAAAATGCACATATAGTACTTGGCCCAGGATTCAATATTTATCGATTACCCATTACCGGTCGCAATTTTGAATATATGGGTGAAGACCCTTATTTAGCCGCACAAATTGCAAAAGATTACATTATTGGAATGCAAGACCAAGGCGTAATGGCTGACGCTAAACACTATGTCGCCAACAATCAGGAATATGATCGTAATAATGTGTCATCGAATATGGATGAGCGCACGTTGCATGAGATCTATTTGCCCGCATTTAAAACCGCAGTACAAGAAGCCAAAGTAGCCACAATTATGACCGGATATAATCTGGTTAATGGTATTCACCTATCTGAGCATGACTATTTAAACAACAAAGTATTAAAAGACGACTGGGGTTTCGAAGGATTTATCGTATCCGACTGGGCCTCCACTTACGATGGCGTAGCAGCGGCTAATGGTGGCCTAGATTTGGAGATGCCTTCTGGTGCGCACCTAAGTCGCGAAGTGCTGATTCCCGCGATAAAAGCAGGAAAGGTCAGCGTGGCCGTAATTGACGATAAAGTACGTCGTATTCTTAAAACTTATGATCGCTTTGGCTTATTTACAGAATCAGACTTAACTAAAGATTTTGTACTCGATGAGAAATTTGTCCGTGATGCCGTAATAGAGGCGGCGCGAGGCGGTATGGTGTTATTGAAAAATGATAACAATACGCTGCCCTTAACCAGAAAAGAAATAAAGACCATTGCCATTATTGGCCCCAATGGCACGCCAGCCGTTACAGGTGGCGGCGGAAGCTCGGGCACTCGCCCGCTGCACCCACTATCATTTGTTGATGCGGTACAAAGAGTTGCAGGTAATACTATAAAAGTGAACTTCGAAAAAGGTGCATTTACAGGGGCGCCCTTCCCAAGCGGCATTTACGACAACTTCCCTTTTTATATTTATAAAGATGGAAAAAAAGTTCAAGGTGTTAATGCCGAATATTACTTGGGTATAAAATTAGAAGGTGACGTTATCCACAACCAGTTTTTTGAATGGCTAAAACTGGAAAACGAAGAGCTGTGGGGATTCCCTAATGTACCTAAAACAGACTTTTCTGTTCGCTTCACTAGCTACTTCACGCCAAAAGTATCGGGCCATTACAGCATTGCAGGCAAAGGCGATGATGGCTTTAGAATATTGGTTGATGACACCGAAATTGCCAATTTATGGCGCAACCAGGGCCCCACTAACGGCAAAGATGACTTGTTCATGAATGCACAGCAGGAATATAAAATTGTTATGGAGTTCTACCAAGCCGGCGGCGGTGCACTTATTTACCAAGGCGCTAAAAAAGTTGAAATGGAAGTAATGCCCAACGAGGTCATTGGCTTAGCAGTAGAAGCTGCAAAGAATAAAGACCTAGTAATCATGTCCGTAGGTTTTGGGCCTGGTACAGAAAGCGAAGCCTACGATCGCACCTTTGAAATGCCCTATGAACAAAGCAAGCTTATTAATGCGGTTGCAGATGTTAATGATAACGTCATTGTGGTGTTGAATGCTGGCGGCAACGTTGAAATGGGCAGCTGGATCGACCGAGTTGATGCAGTATTGATGGCTTGGTACCCAGGGCAAGAAGGCAATTTAGCGGCGGCAGAAATATTGTTTGGCGACACCAACCCATCCGGTAAGCTTCCAGCCACTTTTGAATATGCACTTGAAGACAACCCAACTTATGCGCATTACTTTGATCACGATAAAGATATGGCGGTATTTTATGGTGAAGGCATATTTATGGGATATCGCTATTGGGATCAAGCAGATAAAAAACCAAGGTATCCATTTGGCTTTGGACTGTCTTACACCAAATTTAAGTACTCTAAGTTAAAAACCAACAACAAAAAATATACTATTGGCGATACTGTGAAGGTCAGTATTGATATTACGAATACTGGCGATATGGATGGCGCTGAGGTTGTACAAGTCTATGTGGGCGATAAAAAGAGTTCGTTACCGCGCCCTCAAAAAGAACTGAAAGGTTTTGAGAAAGTATTTTTGAAAAAAGGTGAAACAAAAACAGTGGAAGTAGAGTTAAACAAAAGTGCCTTTGCTTTTTATAACCCCGCTAGCCACGCCTGGGAAGTAGAGCCGGGTAAGTTTGATATCTACGTGGGCAGTTCAGCCATGGATATTCATCAGAAAAAATCCATTACCTTGAAGTAACCGCTGATTGCGCCTTATCGTTAAGATGGCGTGACAGAGTAAAAGGGGCTATTAGCCCCTTTTTTATGCCCACGCTATTATAAGCATTTAGGCCTGCTATAGTCGCCGAAAGATCGGCTTTTATTAAGCCGGGCGCAGATCAATCTTAATATGCATAGTTTACCCTAACGTTGCATTAACTTTTGACTCAGTATCGCTTCGCTGCTTCTATAGCAGCATTTCTAGCGTCGTACTCAATTTTTCTGGATCTCACCTAGAGTGACTAGTATCAATCCAAAAAAATCTCCGCTCAAAGCTATAAATACCACTCTAAAAGCCCCTGAACTCAAAACCTAATGCAACGTTAGGGTTTATACAGCACCGACAACAGCATTCTAAACAGATAAAGACGAAAGCGACCTGGTGGATTGCGACTCTCATTAGGCGGCGCTAGCATTAGCGGCGGCTCAAATATGCTCTGCGCCACCTTCATTGGCGGGGCATCCAACCTTTACTATATTGAAATTGCCGAAGCAGGTGACGCTACCTCTTCTGGCAGCGAAGCCGATAGCTATAGTACGGCCAGCACAACCGGCGACGGCGACATGCTTCGCACCGTTATCGACGCTAACGATTACAGCACCAGCAAATCGAAAGGCGTAATGCGCTAAGGCAACCCCGGCTTTACCTAGGCGGCTTTGAAGCCGGTAACGACACAAGCTTTGGCGACTCAAGCTAACCAGCGTAAAAAGTATGAACTTACGTTACGGCCGTGTTGCGGTTTATTTAAGCATCGGCGGCGTAATGAACCTCGATAACTGCACATTAAAAGATGTAGAAACAGGCAACAAACTCCCCTCCCCCCACTACACCTTGACGACACCTTCACAACGCCCAAAGCACCCACTAAATACCAAGACGGCCCCCACTCATTGGGTGCCGGCTTTGTTTTGCCCCACCCAATAAAAGAGCCAAACTTTATGCGAGCACACAAAAGCCATATCACGAAACCACTCAAGGCATAAAAAAGCACCAAATAACGACGAGACCACAAAACATTAAAAAACCACACCCCGTCAATATGCCTATTGTGATTATAGAGACGCTTGTCACAGAAAAAAGATACATAAAAACACACCATATCAATAAAAAGAGAACTAAGTGGTTACATTAATACTACCCATATTGGAAATGCCCAATATGGCGAACTAAAAGCCTGTGACCTTACAATCATCAAGGTCGCCGTGACTGCAGATTCAAGATGAAATAAATCCAGTAGCAGAACGCAAACTAAAAGCTATCAAGGGGGTACTTGCGTCTAGCGCAGCCGCTATTAGTCCTAGCGCGCACCACTTTCACACAGACAAACACTGAGTGACGGACTAAAGCTGAATGCAGAAAAAATTTTCACAAACCTGCCACCGCATCAAACAAACAAAAAACGACACTAGCTCACCACTTTAACCGGCAAGTTGCTGGAGCATAATATGAATAAGAAACGACTCCTCGCCACAATGCGCGCGACCAAGCAATCCCTTATAGGCGCGTTACTGGCACTCCCCATAATTAGTGGTTGTACAGGCACCAGTAATGTCGACAACAAAAGCTCTAGCGTCTTAAGTGCCAGCAGCCAGCCCTCCTTGTCTAGCGCTATCAATTCATCTAACGCCGCAAACTCCAGCATTACTTTTAGCTCTAGCAATCCCTCATTAAGCACCAGCTCTTCAATTACCAGCTCAGCAAACTCAAGCCAGCAAACCGTCAATATTCCAAGCCTACATTTTGTAAATTTAGCGCAAGGTAAAGCAACGCTGCAGTCTTCAACAGATCACGATGGCAGCGCAGCGCGAGCAGTTGATGGCAACATTAATGGGCTATTTTCCGGAGCCTCGGTGACACATACCGCCACCGAAAACCAACCTTGGTGGCAGGTGGATTTGGGCGATGCTCAATTCATTTCTTACCTCAACATATGGAACCGCACCGACAGTTGCTGCAGTAACCGCTTAGCTCAGTTTTATGTACTACTCTCTGATACACCTTTTAGCTCCGACGATTTAGACACAACGCGCAACCAAGAAAACGTAGAAAGCTTTTATTTTGATTCATCAGCGGCAAGCCCTTCACGTATAAACATCAATCACGCTGGCCGTTATATACGCATTCAACTGGCAGGCACCAATGCGCTAACACTTGCAGAAGTAGAAGTCTTTGGCAGCATTGAAGCCGAGAATTTCAACCGATATTCTGATTCAGACAGCACTAACCGTGGCGCAGAGTACCGCCCAGAAGTCGGCGTTGATATTCAAGCAACCACCGATATTAATGGCGGGTACAACATCGCCTGGAGCGCTATGGGGGAATGGCTGGAATACGATATTAATATCACTCGAGCGAGCGACTACAATTTAATACTACGCCTAGCTGCCAATACTGCCGGCAAACGCGTAAAAGTGAGTATCGATGGCGCAGATTTAGGCACCGTTATAGCGCCAGGCAATGGCTGGCAAACATGGGAAGATAAAGCCATTAGCGGTGTTGTTTTACAACCCGGCCAATACACCTTGCGCATCACATTTATTGATGGCGACACCAACTTTAATTGGTTTGGCATAGCCGACGAAATCATTAATCGTTCAGTAACATACCTTGGCGGTGGCGGCACAATTGCTGGCGCCCCAGCCGTCGCCTGTGACACGCCTGAAGGCTTTACACTCGTTAACTCTTTACCCGACATGATCAGCGCCATGAATAATAACGGCGTTAAAGTTGCACTAGCACCAGGCACGTATTTTATTGATGAGAATAATATTGATATTTTCACCGCGCAAACCCTGCCCGGGAATCGTGGTGGCAATACACTTTTCCCCGTCAATGGCAGCAACAGCCACTACGATTTCCGTTGTGCCAAAATACTTTTTAGCACTAATCTCTGGCGCCAATTTGGAAGCAACGAGGTTATTCAACTACGCACCGTGGGCAATTTTAATACCGTAAGCCATTTAACGATTGAAGATATAGGCCAAACCTCGCCTAGCGGCGGCGCACTCGGCGTGATGATGGATGGCCGCGACAATATTCTAGAAGGTTTGTTTATTACCTCTAGAGGCGCACAACCATACGGTCTAGGCGATGCCTACGGCAAAGGCGGCGGCCCAATACTTTCCCACCAAAAACACTCGTCCGTATTAATTCGCGGATTAAGAAATACATTCAAAAACTCAACGGTATTTAATTTCTCCTACGGCCATTCGGTATTTATGCAAGGCTCCGAAGATACGCTAATTGATGGCATTTATGTTCAGGGGGAATTGCGCTCCACAGAAGATATGCTTGCGGCAAATAATCCACGCTTTGCCGCCGCCGATGCACGCGCTGCCAGCGTAAACTTCATCACAGAGTGGGGCTATAAATTACCCAGCGGCTATTGGATGAGCCTACAAGAAGCCGGTATTCGCGCCTACAACGGGGGCCAAACCATTATTGATGGCGTTGAATATGCATCGCGCGCAGCACACAACGTTACCGTATTAAATTCCGTCGTAAGGCATACCCGTACAGGTGTCACACTTGCCCATGCCACAGGCAATAAATATGTTGAGAACACGACCGTTATTGGCTGCGAACAAGGTTATTCTATTGGTTCTGGCGAAGTTGTAAATTCCTATGCCGATGCCGATGTCGGCCCTGTACTGACCTTTGCTTATTCGAGTGATAACGGCACAAATATCGACATCACCGTATTACCCACTAATGGCTTAAAAAATGGATGGGGGGCGCTCGCGTTTATTGGTGGCCGCAACCACAACATCACTTTACGCAGCGAACAAACGGATATCCCCGATAATTTGAAAGTTGTAGTTTCTGGCGATAAAAACAGTATTCGTCACTTAGACGATTCACTACAAAATCAAGACCAGCTCACCCTGACCAATACCGTTATCAATAACCTCACACCCTTCCCCGTACTAATTAATGATCTAGCCGATGGTGTCAGCGGTCAATCCAACGGGCCTGTTTCAGGAAAAACGGCAGGTAATAGCCTTCAACAAAATTAATAGTTGAAAACATTAAATTCAGAAGCCGACCCATGAAAATAAAAAATAAAAAAATAACCGGTTTATCTTCAGTTTTATTGATAACCGCCTTAGCCGCATGCACTGCCTCAGATAATTATGGCACCAGCAGCAGTGTGCAAAGCTCCAGCTCGGCCGCAAACAGTAGTAGCCAACAATCAAGTAGCGTAGGCACAACCAGTAGCGAAACGCTGAGCGCCCACAGCTCCTCTAGCGAAGCCATAACGCCGCCCTACGACGGCCCCAACAATGTCGCTATTTATACTGATTGTGACTATTCCGGTTCTGGAGGCGAAGTTGAGTTAGGCTCGTATTTAAGCTCGGGATTATTAGCCAACGGTGTACGCAACAATACATTATCATCAGTAAAAGTACCGCCGGGGTTTTTAGTCACTTTATACAATACCTATAACTTTGCCGGCACCACACGGCAACTAACTGAAGACCAACCCTGCCTGGAAAATATAGAGTACGACAATACCGCCGGCAGTATAGTGGTGAGCTACGACTATAACTTAATCGATTTAGCACTCGGCCGACAACATTACATTGATGCCGGCTGTGCTGGATGCCACGGCATCGATGGTCAAGGTATTACCCCAATTAATGTCGCTAACTGTACGGAAACAAATTGCTTAGAAGTAGAGGGGCTAGCCGCATATATTGCTATGGCCATGCCTCCAAGCACCCCTACCATTTGCCCGCTCACAACACAAAACCCACACCTAAGCTGCGCAGTTCGCACAGCGGCCTTTATCGCAAATTATTTTGATACCGGCGAAGTCGCTGGAACAGTATCAAACATTGCTACACCACTGGCGCGCTTAAGTAATGAAGAATATTTAGCCGCCGCTCGCACATTGCTAAGCCTAACAGATGATTCAACGCATCTAGAGAAAGCGCGTTTACTCTTACCGCCAGAATCCGATGTATTAGGCTTGAATAACGATGCATATACGCAATCAGTAGATCAGAACATGCTATTTGGTTTTTTGGAGGTCGCTAAAGCGGCAGCCAATGACTTTTTAGAAGACGCCAATAGCTTAGATGACCTAAGATTAAAAATGCACTGCGCTAATTTACAGCAGGCAAACAACATTGTGGGTAACTACAGTATTGATGAATGCATAGAACATTTTTCTGCAGCGCTATTGACGCAAGCCTACGGTCGAGAATTAACCGTAGCCGATCTACAATTTATCGATAATGCATTAAGCACAGCAGCAAGTCACTTAACCGCCGCCAATATTACCAACCGCGAATCTTTTGCCGCAAAACATTTTATTCTAAGCGCTTTTATTCGCATTACATTGGTTACACCTGACTATTTATTTTTTGTAGAAAACGGCGAGATGGGAGCTGTTTTTAGCCAGGGTGAAATTACCGCTAGCCACTTAAGCTCACTAGAAATTGCCAAGCGCTTAGCATTCTTCCTAACCGGTAACCTTCCTGACGAGGCCTTATTGGCTGACGCTAAAGCAGATTTACTCGCAAACGAAAATACACGTTTAAAGCATATCAACCGCTTATTAAACAGCGATTACGCAAACGCTCAATTTGTGAATATAATTAATGGCTGGCTAGCCATTAATCAGGTCACCGCAGAGCAGGATGACATCGATAATTTAATCATCTTTTTAACCGACTGGTTCAGTAATAGCCGTGCTTTTTCCGACTTCTACAACGGCAGCATAGATATCAAATACATTGATGGTAGTCGCTCAGCGATGAACCTCGGCATTTTAGGCTCACGCGCCTTTGTAGCATCACACACAAGCTACCCAACACCCGGATTTATTAACCGAGGTGAGTTTATAACAACTCGCTTATTATGCGGCGCCCTACCCGAAGATTTACCTGATGATGCCTTTGAATCCGGATCGTTGACCAATCTGGAAGTCTTCGAAATTCACGGCGTTCAAGATTGTGCAACGTGCCATAAAGTCTTTGATAATTACGGCGCGCTATTTCAACAATTTAATGACGAAAACAACCTGTTTGACCCCAACTACAACCTTTATGGCAATAGCTTTGATTTATTTCCCATAGGTGACATTAGCGGAACAGTGACCTCACTAGACGAGTTAACCAATACGTTAGGCAGCAGTGAGACAGCCCCAGCGTGCATGTCGAAGCTACTTTATCGCCACGCATTACGCCGCAACATCAGTATTAATGGTGGTGACGAAGACTATCTGAATGAGCTATCCAGTAACTGGTTAAGCTCTGGAGACACTAGCATTAAAAACCTGATACGTATTATTGCGCTGTCTGATCACTTCATCACTCTATACAAATAATCATCTACGAGTTGCAAAGGTTAATAGTAATGAATAAAAAACAAAATCGTAGAGAACTGTTAAAACTGGCCGGCAGCCTATTGGCTGCTGGCGCCGGCAATTTAGCAAGCCCCTTTTTAAATGCTGCCACCGATGGATCATCCCCGCTGCGGTTATTGACCATAATCGATTCTTACGGAATTCCCACAGCCACTCGAAATGAAATATGGCTGAACTCCACTGCAGTAGATTACGCATTAACCGATGCTAGTTTGGGCACAATATTACAACCGTTAAAAGCCTACAAAGACAATATGCTGGTTGTCTCCGGTATTAATTTAGATAGCCGAAGCCAAACAGGTGATGCCGCAACCCATGGCGGGCTGGCCTGCCATACACTGGGGGGGAGCCGCCGAAATGCAGGTACCAATAATGCTTCGGCACGCATTCCAAATGCCAGTATCGACGTACAGATTGCCGAGTATTTAGACCGCGAAGGCAACTTACCCGCAAGGCGTTTACATCCCCACTTATATTTCTCTGATTACGCCTCTCGAGGAGCCACCACGTATTGTTTCAATAAAACAGGCAATCAAATTCGCTCTATTGCAGGCACCAGCGCTGCAACGACTAACATTTATGGCGACAGCACCTTAAACACATCACTAGGTGCTGCGAATACGCTAGTACAATCAGATTTATTAAACTTGGTGTCTAATCAAGTACAAACCCTAAAAGGACAACTCAACAACAATAATTTGAACATTAAACTCGACGCCTTTAACAATAGCGTTAATGAACTCGCCGACCACCTACAGTTAAAAGTAGAGGCGCGGTGCGATGTACCCGCAAGCATCACCTCACTAAACGACGACAGCGGCCGAGACGGAATATTAAAATTAATTAGTCAAATTTTTAAGTGTGACAACGCATCATGCGTAACCTACATGATTGGAGGCGAAAACATTAACCAACATCGCCATAATTTTTTGGATAACCAAGGCGACGCTGATGTTGCATCACTATTAAATAAAAACCTACACGCAGCATCGCATCGCGCAGACGATACGGCCAATAAAGTGCATGAGATTGTGCGTATTCATCAATCAGAAATGATTGCTGATTTAATGGATGAACTTAACCTTACGATTGACATTGATGGAAATACGGTATTGGACAATACCGTTATTTTCTGGACTTCGGCCATGTCTAACAATACCCACCAAGCCAGTGACTTTCCCTTCTTACTTCTCGCAGGTAAGAATACTAATTTAAAAGGCGGCTTCCACTATAACTGCGCAGGAAGCACCAATAACGATTTATTAACAACACTGGCACAGGGCGTAGGTATGCCAATGCAAAGCTTTGCAGGATTTAATCAAAACCGATCCTTGGTGACAGCGCTCAACAATGGGCCCATCAGTAAGTTATTAAAAAAATCATTAAGCTAACCCTACACTATTTAGCATTCTAATAAATACCGGAGAACACATGATTTTTAAATGCACAATACCTTCAAGGGTTATCTCCAAGCGATATTTATTCGCACTGTGTTTACTCCCCTGCTTCGCAGCCTGTTCCGGCGGAACAAGTGATTCTAGCGAGCAGATCACTTCTAGCGCAATATTTTCCAGTACACCTGCCAGCAGCTCTTCGACTCTAGTTATAACTAGCAGCTCCATATCCAGCAGCATAGAAAAAAGCTCAAGCAGTGATATGGAGCAGATTTCAAGCACAGGTAGCTCAAGTTCAGAAGTCGTCAATCCTCGGGCAAATTGGATTTTAAGCGCCTCCCATAATACCGAGGAGTTATCACTTGCCATTGATGATTCAATCAGCACCCGCTGGACAACGAAAAGTACTCAACATAATGGACAATGGTTAAGCATTGATTTAGGCAGCGTACAAACGTTTAACAGCATCCATTTAAATGTAACCGGTAGCGACAGTGATTTTGGCTTAGGTTATTTGGTTTACGCCAGTAACAATCAAAATGATTGGGGCAGCCCACTAACACTCATGAATAATTCGCAAGGTAATGACACACTAACATTGCCCGTAACCACCGCGCGGCATATCAAAATTGTGCAAACCGGTTTATCTGCTCGAAACTGGTGGTCCGTACACGATATTTCTGTCTCCCTTGAAGATAGGCTCCCCATTGAAAAAGAGTGGAATGTTTCATCACTGGCTCAGCTACGCAATGCGTTAGCCGGTAGCGACCAAACACTGATCATGAAACCGGGTTACTACGACTTAACCGCACTTGAACCCGATGCTCGTCGCTTCTTACTCACGGGCTCGAACAATACAATCGATTTACGCGGCGTTTATATTGAAGTACCCGTTGGCAGTACTACGCGCGAAAGCTACTTTGTAATCGAAGGGTCTAACAATGTGATTATTGGTGGCGAATTTGAAGACACTTACCCAAATGGCTTTATGACCGTCACAGATTTTGTAAGCTACAACGAAGACTCGAGTTTGTCATTCGGCCTAAAAGGTGAGCCGGTTATGGCAATACTGGGAAATGGTAATTTAATTGATGGGATTAAGCTGACTGTCCGTGGCTCCTTTCCTTACGGTTACGGTAGCCTCTTTGGGATTGGTTCAGGTAGTTCATTTGGCTTGAGTAAACGCTGCGGTATTGTAGTTAAAGGTGATAGTAATACCATCGAAAATACACAGCTCATTCAACGCGCTTTTTGCCATGGTATTTATTTACAATCACCAGCAGATAATACCACCGTACGTAATACTTATGTCGAAGGCGCTGTAAGGGCCTCAAACGATATGCTCGCTGAAGGCGAAGGCAGCTTACCTTTGCGTAATAGTTACCTTGATGTGGATGGCAATCCAATAGCTTCCGACGAGGTGCACTCATTGTCTGAAGATGGCATCCGAGTTTATAACGGCGGAGGCAGTGTTATTGTAGAGAACTGCACCGTGAAAAAAATGCGAGGGGGGATTCGTTTATACCTAGCCAGTTCTGCCAGCGTTAGTAATTCCATTGCGCAGGACAATGGGGCGACTAATTACAACATGCCCAGCCGCGGAACAGTAACCCAATCGGTAAGTAATTTCACCTACTCCCCGGTGAGTGACTTTAGGTTATCTCGCTCAAACATGAATCTAGAACTCACTATAGAAGCTTCGCCCAATGCCATAGGTGCACACAACATTGCCGATATTTTAGGTAACAACCATGACATTGTATTCCTGCGCGCCGATGGGCCAGAAGATACCCAAGAAACACGATCCATTATTGTGTATGGCAATAACTCAACCATTCGTAACCAAACCGAATACAAAATCACACTATTGGAGGGCACGAGTGGTAATACAATTATGAGTGCTGGTGAAGTAACCGACCTTGGCGATAACGCAGTGTCCGCAATACCATTAACACTTAATTAGGGTCCGAATATGTCTATCATAAATAGGGGATTTGTGGGTACTGTGTGCATAGGACTAATGCTCAGCACCGGCTGTTCTGGCAGTAATACACCGTCAAATTTCAGTTCGACAAGCGCCAATGAAAATTCGTCGAACGCTGCCAATAGCTCGAGTAATTCGAGCACTCTATCCAGTTCGAGCGAAGATGCTTTTGTCCCCATCGCACTAAACTCAAATATTACTGATGTTCAGCCCATGACGGGTATCGTGTTTTGGAAAGACAATAGCGAAGCATTAAATGCGCTGGGCAATACTGTGCAGCTAGAATTCACCTATTTAGTTTACGGCGACTACTGCACAGCGGTTAACCAGTGTGATTGGCAGGCC
The DNA here is from genome assembly GCF_982758155.1 of Marinagarivorans sp. Lineage (NCBI taxonomy): Bacteria > Pseudomonadati > Pseudomonadota > Gammaproteobacteria > Cellvibrionales > Cellvibrionaceae > Marinagarivorans > Marinagarivorans sp. Next base: position 38,214 of record NZ_CEXWTU010000013.1, read on the forward strand.
GTTGACAATTTATTGAATGATATTGCAAGCCGTGGCCATCAAGCCATTTTACGATTTCGCTACACTTACCCCGGCGTAACCAAAGTCAGCGTTCCTTTAGCGATTACACAACAAGCAGGCTATGAATCAATCATTTCACAAGTAGAAGGGAGAAATACCTTCCTGCCGGACTGGAGCCATCCACCTCTGGAAGACTTCACATTATGGTTTTTTGAGGCGTTTGCGAGCCGTTATGACGGCGACCCACGCCTCGCTTTTATGCAAATGGGTTTTGGCTCGTACAGTGAATATCATTTATATGATGGCCCCTTGAGCTTAGGTAACAACTTCCCCAGCAAAGCCTTTCAAGCAACACTTCTAACCGAGTTGGATGAAAATTTTAAGCAAACACCCTGGACACTCTCTATTGATGCTGCGTCCAGCACTCGAACTCCCTTTTCAAGCCAGAGTGAGCTAAAAGACTTAACCTTTGGTTTATTTGATGACTCATTTATGCACAGCGAGCACTCTGATGACAACAACGAATATAACCGCGCATCATGGTTATTTTTTGACGAGCAGCGCTTTAAATCCAGCCCAGCCGGCGGGGAATTTAGTTATTACAGTGACTACGATCAACAGAATGTTCTGACACTACCCAACGGCCCGCACGGCCGAAATTTTGAATCCTTTGCGGCGCAATACCACATCACTTACATTATTGGCAATGATCAATACAACCATCAAACACCCGAGCGTATTAAAGAAGCTGCAAAGGCGACGGGCTACGCCTTCCATATTGATAACTTCGAGGCCTCAACTCAACAAAGCCGAATTACGGTAAGTAACCAAGGCGTAGCACCCATTTATTACGATGCCTATATCACCGTGAATGGTGTGCGCGCCACAAAAAGCCTAAAGGGATTACAACCTAACGAGAGTGCACAGTTCCTTGTTGAAGCCGGCGGCGCTGCACCCGATATAACCATTACCAGTGATGCCTTGCTTAACGAGCAAGAAATTCAGTTTTCGGCTGACCTCTAATAAAAATTAAAGTTGGATCGCAATATGAATACACCATTATTCGGCATAAAATTCTCGCCTCAGAAACTAAGTTTACTTTTATTTATTATTTTATTCTCGGGATGTACTGGTGTAGATGAGAACAATAATGAAAGCTCAAGTACTAAGACCACAAGCTCAAGTGAAAGCTCACGTGAAATATCTAGCGCTACACTGGTGAGCTCGTCACCAGCAACGCTTTCGTCATCTAGCCAAAGTACTGATCCCAATACATCGAGCTCAAGCTCATCAACCGATAACGCCTTTCTCGATCGAACTAACTGGAAATTAAACGCCTCACACAACACCAGTGAGCTTGCATTATTATTGGATAGCAACTTAGCGTCACGCTGGTCAACACGAGCCCTACAAGCTTACAGCCAATGGCTAACTATCGACCTTGGAGCCAGCCAAAGCTTTAACACACTACGACTTAGTGCCACTGGGAGCGACAATGATTACCCCCGCCGCTATACCATTTATATTTCTGACGACGGCGAAAACTGGGGCGCCCCTATTGCGGCTGGTTTAGGTCATTCAGAGACCGGGGATATTGTGCTTGCGCGCACTCAGGCACGGCATATTCGCATTACACAAACGGGGTCTGCCGATAGCTACTGGTGGTCAATTCATGAACTGAATATTTTAAACGATCCTAATGCCGCAATCCCGAATAATACGGTATCACTCACACTGGGATATGAGGTCTATCAAAATAAAGCGTGCTTTGTGTGCCATAACGCAATTGCCGATTCCAGTAAGCGCCGCGCTACCGGCGTTGCAGTAACTTATGCACTTGAGCATGAAGTAGAAATGGAAAACTTAAGCCTGAGCCCCGCCGAAATAGAATCGGTGGCGCTCGCATTATCTGACGACGAAGGGATTTGCCGCGACGATAGCGACCCAGGCCCCATTGTTATGCGACGCTTAAGTAACCATGAGTACATTAATACACTACGTGATTTATTAGGTGTAGCCGTGCCCATGGACGATTTACCCAGCGACTCGCGAGCCGGAAACTTTACCAACGTGGGCTCTAGCAACGTTAATAGTGAACACGCATTAGGCTACGCCCGAATCGTTCCAGCGCTAAGCCAAGCCATTAATGCCGCAGGTAATCCAGTTATTGCACCCTACTTGGTTTGTGATATTGCCAGTATTGGTGTCGATTGCGCACATTCCATTCTCGAACAATTTTTACGCTTTGCCTTTAGAAGGGATGTACAAGCGGATGAAGTTGAACGCTATGTTGGTATCTACCGCACGGCACGTGACCTGAGCGAAACGCGGAACGCTTCACTCGCAGTAGCCGTTGAAGCGATTTTATTATCACCGCATTTCACCTTTATAGTAGAGGTTGATGAAAACCCACAAAGTACGCAGCCCAGAGTACTGAATGATTTCGAGCTTGCCTCGCGCTTATCATATTTCATTTGGGCATCCATGCCCGACAAAACGCTATTAGATCTAGCAAGCAATGGCACATTATCGTCAGCTAATGTTTTAAATACTCAAATTGACCGTATGCTTAACAATGAAAAATCGCGAGCACTCGTTGACATATTCTTTGAGCAATGGATGACACTGACTGATTTTAACGACGCCAATAACAGTGAATATAGCCACATAGACACTCAACTTCGACAAGACATGGTTGAAGAAACAACACAAATTTTTATGCAGAAATTTATTCGGCAGGATAATGATTTACGCAATTTACTGAGCCTAAAAACCACCTACACCAATGAACGCCTAGCGGCACATTACGGGATTGACGGAATAACCGGCAATGTATTTCAAGCAACCGCCATGGCGCCACAACGCGCGGGCCTTTTAACGCAGGCTAGTATTTTAGTCTCAACAGCAAAAGAAAAAAGCACCAGCCCTGTTGCACGTGGCAAATGGGTGCTCGACCAACTCCTGTGTGAACCACCACGTACACCACCACCCAATGTCGCCGACGAAACGATTAACGAAGGTAACAACACTAACCTTACATTAAAAGAACGCTTAATCGAGCACCGCCAAAATCCAGCTTGCGCCGCGTGCCATGAAACTATGGACCCTATTGGTTTTGGTTTAGAACAATTTGATCAACTTGGGCATCTGCGCACCGCCTATAACGATGGCACGGTAGTGGACAGTGAAGGTGAACTTCCCGATGGTCAAATATTTAACGGCGCAACGGAACTCGCCGATACTCTTAAAACAGATCCACGCTATATGAATTGTGTCAGTGAAAAATTTATTAGCTACGCTAGAGGCTCGCTCACACGTGCACGCGATAATTGCCGTGTAAAAAATATTGCTCAAACTGCATTCGACAATGGATTCTCTGTTCGCGAATTGATTCGTACCATTGTTAATGATGCTTCTTTTACCACACGGCGTACGGCTGACGAGGATTAATACAATGCTAATTAAAAGAAAACCACTCCCGCGTCGCACACTTTTACGGGCAGCAGGCATTGGCATTGCCTTGCCTTTTTTAGACATTATGCGGCCAACAGAATCCTATGCCGAAGGCCATACTCATACAGGATTTGTGTATATACCTAACGGTTGGTACGTACGCACAGATGAGCTCTTCCCTGTGGAAGGCACCGAGAGTTACACGCCCACAACGCTATTAGCCCCCCTTAATGCCCACCGTAATGATTTTTCCGTTATTTCAAATTTGTTTAATCAAGGGGGCGCCGCCAATGGTGACGGTGCAGGTGATCACGCCCGCGCAGCAGGCAGTTATTTAAGCTCGGTTAAACTACAAAAAGATGCTTCCGCCGTTAATGGCGGCCAAACCATTGACCGCCACATTTCTAACACCACGCGCTTATCTACCCCTATGGATATGATGCTCATGGGAATTGGCAGCAATGATCAAGGCGATAGCGGTTATAACCCACTCAATACACGCTTAAGCTGGCGAAGCGCAAAAGAACCCGTACGCTGGGATTCCCCTGCCGCTATTTTTGAACGCTTAGTTTCTACCGCCGCACAAAATAATACAGAGGTTAGCGTAGAAGCAGAAAAACGTCGCGTATTACGAAAAAGTGTTTTAGATTTTGTGATTAACGATGATCTACCACGGCTGGAGCGTCAATTAGGCGCAACCGATAAGGAAAAGCTCGATAGCTACCTTACCGGTATGCGAGATATGGAAAGGCAGCTCGATATCATCAATACAGGAGCAAGTGAATGTACCATCGTAGACGACACATACCTTGACGGTACAATGACAGAACAAATTCAATTAATGTTCGACCTGATGATTAATGCCTTTCAATGTGACTTAACGCGGGTAGCAGTATTAAGCTTGGGCCGCGAATTAAACGGCGCAAAACCCGATGGCCTGAATTTAGCTAATGGTTGGCATGCAACCTCACACTACAGTGGCAGCGATGAAAAAAAGGCTGACTTCAGAAAAATTAGCCTGTGGCTATCTGGCTTAGGCGCCAATTTAATGGATAAACTTGCAGCAAAGAATTTGACACAGCAAAGCCTAATATCCTTCGGGGCCGGAACTGGCGGTAACTTTTCTCAAAGCCACGGCGATAGTGATTTGCCCACGCTATTAATGGGCCACGCTAACGGCGCTGTAAGAACAGGGCGCCATTTAAAATTATCCAGTGCAACGCCCATTGCAAACTTATGGGCCGCGATGGCACACCATGCGGGCGTACCTGTTCCAGATGATAAATGGGGACAATATGGAACTGGACGCTTAGACTTAAGTTAGGGGCGTGCACCCAGGAATTCAAAAACGGGAAGTTATTTCATGCAGGCCCCTAAGATAGCGTGGACATAAAAAAGGGGCTATTAGCCCCTTTTTTATGTCCACGCTATTATCAGCATTTAGGCCTGTTATAGTCGCCCGAAAGATTGGCTATTATTCAGCAGTACAGAATCAAGCTTAGTATCAGAAATATCGGAAGATGACCCATACGGCTATACCTACACTTACTCAGCAACCTATGAGCGCGCGCCCTGTGGGCCAATGACCCACGAGCGTGCTAACAAAGCAGTACCCGATTATTTTCCTATCTGTGTCAGTCTGCGGGATTAAGCAGGCTAGGCAGTTTTAAACCTAAAAGCCGCAGCTGAACGACCAAACTCTAAGCTTTCAATTGATGCATCTGACGGGTGGTAAAATGACTCATCGTCCATAAGGCGGTACCGCATTTTACTACACGCCTCACCCATCAAAAGCGCAAAAAAAAAGCGCCTAAGTGTTAGCTTAGACGCTTTTGATAATGGGCTTGAAAGCGGGTTACCGCGCAGTAAATTTGCGCAGTAAGCACCCCTAAAGCACTACCAGTTTTTAATCAACGCTTTAACTTTTTCGCCACCTGCTGTTAAGTCGGCATTGGTCCAACCACCGCGGGTACTTGCACCACGCTCTACAGCGGCAGATGCCTGACCGTGTGAGCTAATTGCCCAATTGGCATGGCTGATGTCGTTGTCACGCATAAAGTCGAGCCAGGCATTGATTTGTTGATCTGATGCTAGGTTTCCGTCTGAGCCGCCATCGGCTGCGGTCATGCCCCACTCGGTCACAAAAAGAGGAAGGCCAGCGTCTAAGGCTTGTTGTGCCCAACCTCGCTGTTGATCGCCATGTGTGCCAGCGTAGAAATGCAGCGTGTAGGCAACATTAGGATCGTTAATTTCATTGCCAATGACCTCATCAACCCTCTGCGAATAAGTTCTAGTACCCACAATAATCAAGTTATCAGAGCCTTCATCGCGGATGGCCTTAATAACATCTTCAGCGTAGCTTTTAATTGTTGGCCAGCCAGTATTTACAGGCTCGTTATACACTTCAAAAATCACGTTTTCAAAGCCACCATATTTGCGCGCCATACGCGTAAAGAACTCTATCGCTTCTGCTTTATTATCTTCCGCTTTATGGGCGTGCCAATCAATAATGACGTAAATGCCATTTTCAATAGCCGCATGTACAACCTCTTCTAGCGCATGCTGGTTGATAAACGGGTGGGTTAAATAACCACCGAGCTCTTCAGCCGTGGCACCACCGGGCTTGTTATCGTCCACCGCCATTGCGGCACGAACGAGCTCAATACCCCAATCATCAATCATCCACTTAACGGCTTCTTTATTATAAAAGCCGTCTGAGCCTGATTTAGGTGCTGACCAGAACATGCTAACGCCGGCAATACTTTTTGCTTGGCGACCAAAAGTGACTCGGTTATCGATAACGCGTACGGGGTCAACCGCTGGGCCGGTGGGTACACCTAAATCAAACTCGGTTAAACCATCATTACTACCGGTCTCAGCGTTCAAAGTAAATTTATCGATGTTGCCGATACCACCGCTTTCCATACCGTATAAACACAGCTGCGTATTGCTAGTGGTATGTGGATCCAGCCCAACAACTAACGGTTGGAATGTAGTCCAGCCACCTGTTGTGGTGGTGAATTTTTCACCGAGGTTAGTGGCCGTTAATGGATCGGGGCCGCCGGCTAAAATGGCAAAACGGCCATCGGTTGGCACATGATCGCCATTGCGTGCATACATTACCTCGATGCTTTGCACACCGGTAAGATCGATATCGTCATAACACAGCACACTACCTGCGCCAAAAAAGCCAACATTCTCGAAGCCATCGCCCTGCTCGATCATATAAGTCTTAGATACCATAGGATTGAGCGATTCAGCCTCAATGGTATCGCCCACCACGCCACCAGAATTACCCTGTGAAGAGCTTGCCGCGCTGCTCGAAGATGGCGGTGTGCCGTTCGATTCACTAATTTCAATATAGTTAAGATTAGAGGCCGCACTGGCAAATGTGACGCGCAAGGTATGCTCGCCTTCGTTAACTGCAATGTTAAGCAGTGTTTGCGTGCCGTAGGCATTGTCCCAGCCCATGGCGGCGCCTTGCACACTACCCACAACAACGCCATCAATACTCAGTTGCTGGGTTGCATTCGAACCTGTATCAGAGGCATTACGTAGGGTGATATCGTAATCACCGGCAGGCGCGCTAAAGCTATATTCCACATATTCGCCCGCTTCAGTCCAAGCGATGGCGCATACGCCGTTGTCATCAGTGACGTTTTCGAGATCCATAAGCTCGGCGCCACCTTCGGCGCACTCGCCCGATGGTGTGCCTTCGCGCATGCTCGGGGTTGCCTCATTGAAGGTATCGCGATTGTAAGCTTGTGCTTGAAGCCGCACAGTCTGGAATGGCCCCACACTGCTCTGCACTGATGAGCTGCTTTCAACGGTCTCGCTACTACTACTAATAGCAGCCATACTCGAAGAGATGCTGGAGCTGGAAGCAAGGCTCGAAGAAACTTCACTTGCCGCACTGGATTCACTGCTTGCGGGCATGCTGGAAGAGACAGCGGCCTCAGAGGAGCTGGACGTCGTACCGCCACCAACACAAGCACCTAAGCTTGCTGCTGCTAAGGTCGTCAAAGCCAGACGCAGCGGCGTCTGCATATATCGATTGTTCATAAAATCCTCGTGTATTTCACCTTAAATTATTAATATTATCCCGACGCTAAAAACTACGTATTTCAGGCTCAAGTGGCGCCATAATCATCTGTACTCGGCGGTATTATTTATTTGTGCACTATTTGTGAGCCAGCAGAGTGTGACCGGAGCCTAAGTTTACAGTATTTTTGGTGTTGGCCACGGCTCTAGCGCTCAATTCAAAGGTAAAAAATCGTTAGTCAAACAATTCCGTTGTCGTAAAAAGCGAGAAGGAATTTTTTATTTCAGGCTAAAAATCCCCGCCTAAATTCGCCTTAGGGACGAGGCAATAATAGTTTATCCAATTAGGCGAAGAGATCGACTTTCTTA